>NZ_CP030850.1:5965000-6265000 GCF_003325355.1 Runella rosea | reverse complement strand
GAGGGGGTTTGTCGGGAGTTCAACGCCACGGCCTTGATGCGCCAAATTGGGATTGAGATTCAGTAATGCTTCCTTTTATGACCGCTTATTTCTTTAGGATAACTAATTTCTGACAATCTGTCAGAAATCTACGCCTTGGAATAAAAATTGACTGGTTGTCAATCGTCATAACATTTAATCACTTAAACATTGATTATGGAAGCAACTACATCAGCGGCCGAAAAAGGTCAATTGTCGATTCATACCGACAATATTTTCCCAATTATCAAAAAATTCCTCTATTCTGATCACGAAATATTTTTGCGTGAGTTGGTTTCTAACGCCGTAGACGCCACCCAAAAACTCAAAAAACTGGCAGGTTTCGGTGAATTCAATGGTGAATTGGGCGAACTGAAAGTAACGGTAAAACTGGACGCAGAAGCCAAAACCATTACCATCAGCGACCGAGGTATCGGGATGACGGCCGACGAAATCAAAAAATATATCAATCAGATTGCGTTTTCGGGAGCCGCCGAATTTGTGGAGAAATACAAAGAAAAAGAAGACACGCGCGGCAACATCATCGGAAACTTCGGACTTGGATTTTATTCTTCGTTCATGGTGGCGAGAGAAGTCGAAATCATCACAAAATCTTTTCAGGAAGGTGCCGAAGCCGTACGCTGGACCTGCGATGGCTCAACAGAATTTAGCATCGAACCCGCCCAAAAAGAAGACCGAGGAACCGACATCATTCTGCACATTGCCGAAGATTCGGAAGAGTTTTTGATGAAATATCGTCTCAACGAGATTTTGGAGAAATACGGCAAATTCCTGCCAGTAGAGATTGAATTTGACGAAAAAATCATCAACAATCCGAATCCAATCTGGACTAAGCAACCTTCTGAACTGAAAGACGAAGACTACATTGCGTTCTACAAGGAACTGCACCCGATGAGCGAAGATCCTTTGTTTTGGATTCACCTCAACGTCGATTATCCGTTCAATCTTACGGGAGTTTTGTATTTTCCAAAACTCAAAAACGACTTTTCCATCAAGAAGGAAAAAATCCAACTCTATAGCCGTCAGGTGTTTATCACGGATGAGGTAAAAGATGTCGTACCCGATTTCTTACAATTGCTCCATGGCGTGATTGACTCACCAGATATTCCGCTCAACGTGTCTCGCAGTTATTTGCAGTCGGATTCAAACGTAAAAAAAATCAACGGATATATTACGCGTAAGGTAGCCGACAAGCTTTCTGAAATCTTCCGCAACGACCGTGAAGGTTTTGAGAAGAAGTTTGATGACATCGGACTATTTGTAAAATATGGTATGATTTCAGACGACAAATTCGGCGAAAAAGCCAAAGAATTCTGCCTCGTTAAAAACCTAGCTGGTAAGCACTTTACGTTTGAAGAATACACCGAAAAAGTTAAAGAAAATCAAACCGATAAAGGCGGCACAGTGGTATGGCTGTACGCAAGTGACGTGCAAAAGCAAGACACTTATATTCAATCTGCGCAAAAACGCGGCTACGATGTACTGATTTTTGACAGCGTCATTGACCCGCACTTTATCAACGGTATTGAGTACAAAATCGAGAAAACCAGCATTAAGCGCGTCGATGCCGATACGTTGGATAAGCTGATTGAGAAAGAAATCAAGCTCGAAAGTGTACTTTCAAAAGACGACGAAGAGCGCGCTAAAAAGCTGTTTGAAGAAACCCTTGGCGGAGCGCCTAAGCTCACGATTACGGTTGAAGCCATGCCTACGGACGAAATGCCCGTAGTCATTACGATTCCCGAGTTTATTCGTCGTATGAACGATATGGCAGCTACCTCGGGGCAAAAATCAATGTTTGGCGATATGCCGACGATGCTCAACTTGGCCATCAACGCAAACCACCCCGTTACGCAAAAAGTCCTGAACGCTACTGACCCATCAGACGCCTCTGCCCTGATTCGTCACGCTTATAACTTGGCCTTATTGTCGCAGGGAATGTTGTCGGGTAGCGACCTGACGGCCTTCGTTCAGCAAGCTGTTTCGAGATTGTAATTTATAACGCCGCCGCGTCCGACTGTTCTAAACTGTCAGACGCTAAAGAAGTATTCGGCATAAAAAAGCCGCGTTGCAACCATTTTGCATCGCGGCTTTTTATGTATAGATAGAAATTTGTTAATGACTTATCGGAGCATCTTTACTCCAGTTCCAGCACCGCCGAGTATAAATCAATGCCTGGCGCCCAATAGTCGGGCTGTTGAGAAAGGAGTTTAAAACCGAGTTTTTCGTAAAAACCAAAGGAGTGTTGGGAAGTCTCTACTAAAATCATTTTGGCTCCACCTGAGGCTTTAATCTGTTCAATTCGATATACAGCAAGGGCTTTCCCTACGCCTGTTCCCTGAAAATCAGGACGTAAAAATGCCCACGAAAGCCCTCCCTGATGGTCGGAAGAGCGAATCCAATATCCGCCGCCACCCACGATTCGGCCATCCACTACTGCCACCACATAATCGTCGCCGAATATATCGAGGTATTCCAAAAAATCCCCCAATTCTTCGGGAGCGAAATACTTTGGGGTATTCAGTAAAAAAATTTCTTCCAAATCAGTGCGGTCACTGAGTTCGTAGGTGCGAAACGTAATATCCATCTTTGAAACAGTTAATTCATGTATTACGGCAAAAAAAGTGCCGGTTTACTCGATTTCAACCACCACATCCTTCGACAACGGATGCGCCACGCAGGTAAGAATATATCCCGCCGCTAGCTCCGACTTGGTCAGGCCGTCGTCCTCGTCTAAGTGCACCTTACCCGAGGTGCATTTACCCATGCAGGCCGTACACATACCCGCCTGACACGAATAAGGCAAATCAATGTCCAATTCCAGCGCCGCTTCCAGAATCGTTTGGTGAGGCTCTACCATAAATTTATACTCACTGCCTTCGTACAAAACGGTGATTTCCTGCGGTTTGAGGCTACCGTCATCATCTTGCTCTACTACCTCCCCTACCGTATGAGCAGTTCCGAAACTTTCTTTATGAACTTTTTCGTCCGCCACTTTCAACAACGACAACGCTTCTTTTGCTTCCGCCATCATCCCCTCTGGACCACAAAGATAATACTCCGCTGCGGTGGGAACAAAGTCTTCCACTTCTTCCAACAACTTCAAAATATGCGGACGGTTCAATCTCCCTTCATGACCTTCCCAACCATTTACTGGCTGACTGAGGGTATATTTTAACACAAACCGAGCACCAAACTGCTGCGACATTTCGGCTAGTTGCGCCTTGAAGATAATCGAAGATTCATCGCGGTTGCCGTACAAGAGTATTACGCGACTTTCGGATTCTATTTTTAAAAGCGACTTAGCAATCGACATCAACGGCGTAATACCACTCCCCGCGCCTATCAGCACCACGGTGCGGGCGTTGCGGGTATCTGGCTCGACCATAAAATGCCCCATGGGTTCTATCACTTCAATGAAATCGTCGACTTTTACGTGGTCGATGAGCCAGTTAGACACCAAACCACCCGGTACTCTTTTGACCGTTACGGCGGGGGCCGTGTCGGTGTGGGGCGAGCTACTCATAGAGTAAGAACGCCGTACTTTCTGCCCGTCGACGGTCACCAACAAGGTCAGAAACTGCCCTGGCTTATACTTAATCATTTCACTCAACGGATGCCAAAACGCAATCGTAACGGCTTCTTCCGTTTCTTTTATGACTTCTTTTACTTTTAGATGATAATACTTCATATTTCTAATTTTAAGACCTGTACGGTTTTGTACACTTTACAGGTCTCTTTTTAACACCCCAAAATTACGATTTGTTTTGCCCATTCTCCCCCAAAGTTTTAAAAATTAACCGCATTTTGTAGTTTTGTTACTCTTACTTGTATCAACTATCCTCAATGAATCACGCCGACCTCGCTCAAAAAATAAAAGCCCTCGACACCCTTAGTTCCGACGAAAAAGCCGCCCTTATCGAACTCCTTAACGGCAAAAAATACGGCCTCGTCTGGGAAAATAAACCCGAAACCGTAGAAGAAGAACTCCGCACCCAGCTGCCCATCCTGCACGAAGTAACGGAAAAACGGATTTTGGGGAAATCGGAAAAAGGACAAACGGAACACGGAGAAAGTGTTCGCACTCGCTCTTCCTCGACACAGATAGCCTTTGACTTTAGTTCAAACAAGATTCAACTATCTAATAATGAGTCACTTACCCCCCCCCACGCCCGCAAATTCCAGAAACAACCCAAAGCACTACGCCCAACCACTCCCTCATTGAAGGCGACAACCTCCACGCCCTCACCGTACTCAACTACACCCACGCGGGCACGATTGACGTAATTTACATTGACCCGCCCTACAACACCGGCAACAAAGACTTTAAGTACAACGACCGATTTATTGACCGCGAAGACGGCTACCGCCACTCTAAGTGGCTCTCCTTCATGGAGAAACGCCTGCGCCTGGCCAAAAACCTCCTCAAAGACTCGGGCGTTATTTTTATCTCCATCGACGACAACGAACAAGCCCAACTCAAACTACTCTGCGATGAGATTTTTGGGGAAGAGAATTTTGTGGCAAATGTGAGTGTGATTAATAATTTAAAAGGCAGAAGCGACGAAAAATATATAGCTACTGCTCACGAAAGTCTTTTAATTTATAAAAAAACCAACTTTGAAACACTCGGATTACCAGCTCCAGAGGATTATATTGAAGAATATAAATTAACAGATGCTTTAGGGAAATATAGGTTGTTAGGATTGAGAAAACGTGGTGATAACTCTTTGAGAGAAGACAGGCCAAATTTATTTTATCCAATCTACTACAACATTTCAACAAATCAATGGAGCTTAGATAAAGAAAACTTTAGGGACCCAATAGAGATAATTCCTAAATTATCGGATGGAAGCGAAGGAAATTGGCGATGGGGAAAAGATACCTTGTTAAAAAGAAAGGATGAAATAGTCATTCAAAAAGTTAAAAAGAGAAACGAATATGATGTTTTTCAAAAAGATTATTTGCATAAGTCTAACGATGAATTAAAGAGGGTAAAACCTAAATCCTTCTGGACTGGTACAGAATTCTCCTCTGATGCCGGTACAAAATCTTTAAAAGAAGTGATCTCTGATGTTAATTTTAGAAGTCCTAAGCCAATCGGTCTAATTAAATGCTGTCTCTCACAGGCTTCTCAAAAATCCGCCAAAGTCCTTGATTTCTTCGCCGGCAGCGGCACTACGCTGCACGCCGTGATGGCGCTCAACGCCGAAGATGGGGGGAGTCGGGAGTGTATTTTGGTCACCAACAACGAAAACAACATCTGCGAGGAAGTCACCTACGAGCGCAACAAGCGCGTGATACAGGGCTACCCCAATGCCAAAGGCGAACCCGTGGCGGGGCTGAGCGGCAACAATCTGCGGTATTATCAAACGGGTTATGTGGGGCGGGAAAAAACCCTCGCCAACAAGCGCGCACTCATGGCCCTCGCCACCGAGATGCTGTGCCTCAAAGAAGGCGTGTATGAAGAAGAAAATCTGCAAGGTATGGGAGAGATTACAGGTTTGGGCGTGCGGGTATTTCAAGAAAACAGTAAAGCATTTATGGTGGTCTATGATGAAGAAGCCATTGACCAGGCCGTCGAAATCATTCAGTCAGCCCTGTCAAGTTTTGAAAAAATCAAAGTATATGTTTTTGCCACGGGCAGCTACCCCTACACCGATGATTTTGAAGAAGTACTGGACCGCATCGAACTCTGCGCCCTGCCAGATGCCATTTATCGGGCCTATCAGCGCCTATTGCCCAAAGAAGATAAAAACACCATTGTATGATTCACCTCAAAAGCTATCAGGAAAAAGCCGTTAAAGGGCTATTAGAAAATATATTGGAACAATTGGGCACGCCAGGCCGCCGCAAAAAACTGGTCTTTAAAGCTCCCACCGGCTCGGGAAAAACCGTCACCACGGCGGCTTTTTTGGCGCGGTTGGTCGAAACCCTGCCGCAGCAAACGGTCATTCGTCGCACCCAAGCGGCTTTTATTTGGCTGGCCCCGTTCAAGTTGCACGAGCAGAGTTTTCGGGCCTTTCAGTCGTTTTTTGCCGAAACGCGCCTGCTGCGCCCCATCAAATTTGAAGACGTACAGGACGGTCGCCTCCAACCCAACGACGTCCTGTTTGTCAATTGGGAATCGGTCAATAAAGACTCCAATCGGTACATCCGCGAGGATGAGCGCGACCAAACGCTGCATCGCTACGTACAGCGAGCTATCGGCGACGACACCGAGGTCATCATCATTCTCGACGAAGCGCACCTGTTTGCGTCTAAAGGCAAGCGCGCCACGGAGTTGTTGGACAAATTGCAGGCCAAAATAGAACTGGACGTATCGGCCACGCCCGAGTTTTCGTCAGACTACCAAACCATCATCAAGCGCAAAGAAGTAGTAGAAGCTGAGATGATTAAGCGGCATGTATTGCTGAACCCTGACATAGAAGCCCACACGGGTCTGACCGCGCAGGAAGGGTTGCTTGATGAAGCCCTCCAAAAGCGCGCTGCCTTGCGCGATGCCTACACCGCGTTGGGAATAGACATCAACCCATTGCTTCTGATTCAGCTCCCCAACGACCGCGCCGAACTCAGTCAGGAGGACCAAAAAATACGCGATACTGTGGTGAATCGGCTTGGCATAGAGCACAACATCAGCACCCAAAACGGACGACTGGCAGTGTGGCTTTCTGACGCCAAAGACAAAATCAATCTGGACGGAATCGAAGCCCCCAACGCCCATGTGGATGTATTGCTTTTCAAACAGGCCGTATCATTGGGCTGGGATTGCCCACGCGCCGCAATACTGCTGATTTTCAGAGAGTTGAAACGGGAAACTTTTACCATTCAGACCGTGGGGCGTATTCTTCGAATGCCAGAGCAAAAGCATTATCCTAACGAAATGCTGAACGTAGGCTACGTATATACCGATCTTTCCAAAGACATGATTAAGGTGGTGGCCGACGACATGGACTACATCGTACAGCAACGCGCCTTGCGCAAATCGCCCTATGAGGTGTTGCAGTTGGAAGCGCATCGCATACTGAACATTCGGCCCGAGCGCAATCGGTTGGGGAGCAAGTTTAAACGTATTTTTTTGCAAACCTGCGAAGAAACCTACGAAATCAGCCCCGCTCAACATGCTGAAGAGTACGAGAACAATTTACAGCAACTGGAAAAAAGGCTCATTCGGACCAACGTACGCGAGTTGGAAGTACACCTGCCCAAAGACGTAGAACTCTCTGGTGATATTGAGAGCAAACAGGTAGAAAAAACCTTGGATGTAGCCAAAACCGCCGGGGAATTGCGCCCGATGTTCATTCGTTTTTGCGCTCAAAACACGGGCAACTACGCCCCCGCCGACTCAACGGATGTCCTTTCGGGGGCTTTGCTGACAATGGGAGAAGTTTATTTTGGATTTTCGGCAGGGAGTGGAGAGTTCAAAACCATGAAATTGATTTTGTTTGAAGAAAACAAAGACAAGTTTGTGGCATTGATAGACAAAGCATTGGACAGGTACGCCAAATTTATGGAACAACAAGCCGCCCAAAAAGAGCGTAAACCCGAGGCTTATGCGTGGGATGTACCCGTGGAGCGGATTTACAACGAATACTACGAAGAACAAAAAAGCGAAACGCACATTTTGACGCCCCTTTTTGTGGAGAAAAACGCAAGCAATCCCGAAGTTCACTTTATAGAATTTCTCGAACGCCATGCCGAAGTGATCGAGTGGTGGTACAAAAACGGCGTCAAAACCCAAAATGACTTTGCGGTAAGTTACCGAAATTATAAAAATCAATGGAGTGCTTTTTACGTGGATTTTGTCATCAAACTTAAAAATGGTACGGTAGCATTGTTTGACACAAAAACCCTGAACTCTGAACCTGATTTTGTGGCCAAACACAACGCCCTCCACCAATATATACAGGACAAACGAGACCAAGGGAAGAAAATGATTGGCGGTGTGATTGTTCCTGAAAAGAAAGGCGACGTTCGGCTTTGGAAATACTGCGAAAACCGTATTGACAACGCCCACGACACCACTGGCTGGGTAACTTTGGATTTAATCACCCTGTAAGGTTTGTCAATCCTCGTCAAACAGAACTCACAGGTTTAAAACAAAAACCAACGACATGAAAAAAGGCTTAGACATCAGTTTTGTACACTACGGCATCCGGCGCGACGACCTCGACCTCATCGAAACCCTTTGCACTACCCACGGCTTAGACGCCGATTGGGTACTGGAAGACCTCCTCAAAAACCTACATGAAAAGCGGGTCTCCGATGCCGATTTGGACGGGAAGGGCATCGAAAAGCTAATCGAAAAGGCCCTATCTAAGGTGCGCTGACCCCGATTTCCGAATCGGGGTCGGTAGGGATGCGCGTCTCCGACTCAAGAACAAAACCAGCTACCCTTAAAAAAAGCAACCGATATGCTCCTCAAACGCCTCAAAGCCACCCATTTTAAGACCTACTTACAGCTTGATATTGACCTCAGCGTCGAAAACGACCGCCCGATTGTACTCATAGGAGGCGAAAACGGCGGCGGAAAAACCACCTTTTTTGAAGCTATTTACGGGGCATTATACGGCCTCCACATTCCCAATGCCAAGGTATTCAGAGAGTTGGTTAATGCGGGCATTCCCAAGCCTGACGAGGCCAAAATTGCGCTAGAAGTGCATTTTTCGGGCAAGGTACTCAACGAAGAACAACAGTATGTACTCTCGCGTACCTACATGCTCAATGCCGAACTCAAGCCCGTAGAAAGTGTACGGCTCAACATGAACGGCAGCATTTTTCAGTATGGAACGGCCACGCCCCTGGCCCAACGCGCCGAACAAGAAGCCCAAGTAGCCAAAATCATCAAGGCCAATCTGCCCAAAGAATTGAGTCGGTATTTTTTGTTTGACGCCATGGAAGCGGGAAACTTGCTCAAAGAAGACCAACTCAATCGCGTGATTCGGGAAAACATCGAAAACGTGATGGGCTTCAACAAATACCTGCAATTGGCCAAAGCTGCACAAAATCTATTTGAAAGCCACACTGCCCAGCGTTTGGCCGTGGAGCAGGAAAAGAAAGAATATTTGGGGTTGGTAGAGCAGAAAAAAGAATTGGACAAAAAACTTCAAAACGCCCGAAGCCGTCAGCAAGAGGCTTTACAATACGCCCTCACCCACCGCGAACTATACGAAAATCTCAAAAATGGCCTGAATCAGGAAGTACAAATCAAAAACCGAATTCAGCAATTTGAACAACAGATAGACAATATTTACAAAAAAGAAACCCAATACCGCAACGACGTTGAGGCATTTACAAGGGGACTGGAAGCACACGTATTTTTACCCAAACTCGCAGAAAGTCTAAAAACCGAAGTTTCACTTATTTTAAAAGCAAAAAATGAAGCCGAAAATGAACAAAAAGGATTTTTGAGCAAAGAACAAATCCAAGCGGTGTCCGTAAAAATTGTTGAATACTTAGTATCCAACCATCTATCTAACAAAGATTTAACGGCCCAGGAGCTTGCACAGTACTTACTGCAAAACAACGGTACAAACAACGCCCAAGACCCGTATTATTTTTTGGAGGTGGCCGAAATCAAAGCCCTCGAAAATCTGATTCAAGGTACCTACATGAATCCTTTCCCGAGCCTGACCCAGCAGCAAGTAGAGCTCAACATTGCCGTTGGGCAAATTACTTCGCTGAAAGGGCAAATCGAAACCCTTAAAGCACAGATTTCGGGCAAAGACTACAACCTGCTCAAAATGTACGAAGACACCCAATCATTGGCCAAACATTTAGAGGGAGAGATAGCAGAGTATGAAAAAGAAATAGAGCGTATCAGCAAACGTATCGCCCAGTTTGACATTCAGGTTTCGGAAGAACCCGACCCAAAATACGAAGCATTGAAAAAGTTAAGACCGTTTTTTGAAGATGTGGCCAACCAACTACTGAAATCAAAAAAACAGCAATTAGAACTCACCATGAAGCAGGACTTAAACCTTAATCTGGCGGCTTATCGAGACGTGATTGACCGCGTAGAGCTTTCCGAAGACCTGCGCGACTTAAGTTTTAAACTGTACCACAAAGCAGGCAACGAAATCTACCTCAATCAACTCAACACAGCCTCCAAACAGGTAGTGGTACAGGTTTTATTGAAAGCACTACACGAATACGGCGACTACGACCCACCCGTGATGATTGACACCGTGATGGGTGTACTCGACAAAACGAGTCGAAGTACCATTTTAGAGAATTATTTCCCGCAACTCTCCCACCAAACCATTTTGTTGAGTTCAGATTCGGAAATCACCAAAGAAAATGATTTGGCTAAAATTGAATCGTTTGTAGCCAAAACCTACACCCTCAAACGCGACAAAGAAAACCAACGCACCGAAGTAGTAGCAGGGTATTTCTAAATCATAAAACAATGTCTATCATTCACTTATCTAATATCCGGCAGGCCGAAATCCTTAACGAAAGTTTGCAGCCGCTCAAGAACAAAATTGAAGAGCGTATCAATCTCGACCGCTATACCGAAGGCCATAAAGGAAGCAGTTTATCGAGCAATATGCTCCACCGAATCGCTTTTTTGACGGGCTTATCACTTGTCAGTGAACGAACTTCTATTGAGCTTGAAGCAGTAAAATTACACCCCAGCAACCACATTCACGACACTACTTTTAGTCGCAACAATCTCCAGTCGCTGTGGTCAGCTTTGCTAAAATTACGGTATCATAAAATGAATATAGACTGGGATAACATACCGCTCAAAAGCCGAGTAGTAAATCTTGAAATGCTGCGCGGGGTGGAGTACCTCCTTCAAAGTGACCATTTAGACCAATGGCTCCTCAATAATTTCAGTATTGGCGGCCGCGGTGCCTTGGGAAGTATTCCGCACCTAAACCTCGACTTGGGCTTTTTCGACGAAATCCCTGCTAAACTGGACTTAAACAGTCGAAATATTACCAACACGCAAATGCTCATTGCAGGAACGACAGGCTCGGGTAAATCAAACTTATTGGCCGTTTTACTCAATGAAATTCGTACCATTTCGGTCGACACCTCTTATCCCGTCAATTTTCTACTCTTTGATTACAAAGGCGAGTTTGCCGACCCTCAAAATAGGCATTGGCTAGCCCTGTTTGAGACAGATGCAGGCGCGATTTTGGATCCCATGAAAAAGCCGTTGCCTTTCACGCCTTTCAAAGATTTTACGGGAAAAACCCAGAATGAAATCAACCTGTACGCTACCGAAATTTCCACGGCGCTGAGTGCCATAGACCGTACCAGTATTTCGGCCAACATGAGTACCCGCCTCACCGAAGCCGTTATTGCGGCTTACCGCCGCACCCAAAACCGCCCAATTGATTTTGAAGCTATCGAACGTGAATACGCGTCATTACTTGAAAAAGACAAAGACGATAGTGTACGGTCGGTACTGAAACAGCTCATCAGAACACCGCTTTTTGCTAAAACCGACGAAATAGATTTAGTCAAAGATAGCTTTATTATTAAAATGGATGCTTTTCCGAAAGAAGGGGTACTAGCAAAAGCATTGGTGTATTTCACCGTTTCCAAGCTCAACATCATTTATGAAAACCTCCCTAAACAAGCTGTAAACGATGAATGTGTAGAACTGCGCCACTTTACCATCATCGACGAAGCCCACTACATGCTTGATTTTGACAATCGCCCCTTGCGTGAACTCATCGCGGTGGGTCGCAACAAAGGGTTAAGCATTATTTTGGCTACGCAAAACATGGAAAGCTTCAAAAGCGAGCATTTTGATTTTTTGGCCAATGCTCAATACCCGCTCATTATGAAGCAACAATCCATCAATGATAAAGTCATTAAGGATATTTTTGGGGTAACAGGCAGCGAATTTAACAAAGTAAAGGAAGCGATTTCGCAGCTGCAAAAAGGGGAGCTCATCATGCGAAACACTACCGCTACTTTGCTTGGCATGGGTGATAAATTCAAGAAAATGAAAGTCCGAATGCTAATTTGATACTGTTTTTTTTTATTACATTCAAAAGGATAGCAATGGAAACTTTTAGTTATACAGTTTGGTTTTTAAAGGTACAAAACATATTTTGAATCAACTGAAATATAAGACACAATGGTCACGGTAACGGATAAAGCAAAAGATAAAATCTTTGAATTGCGCAAAGAAGAAGGGCGTCCCGACGATAGCCACATCCGGGTAGGTGTGCAGGGGGGCGGTTGCTCAGGCTTGATGTACAACCTCGAATTCGATTCTCAGAAACAACCCACCGATATGGAGTTTGTCGACAAGGGCATCAAAATTGTGGTCGATAAAAAAAGCATTTTGTATTTGGCAGGCACCGTTTTGGACTTCTCTGACGGGCTAAATGGCAAAGGTTTTCAGTTTGTCAATCCCAACGCCAGCCGTACTTGTGGCTGTGGCGAAAGTTTTGCCGTATAGCTTTTTTTGATTTTAATATCTCTTTCAACAAAAAAGACGTCGATTACTCGACGTCTTTTTTGTTCCGTTTTGCCCAAACCTGACGCCCCTGTCCAGTCTGACTATCGTCTGACTTTTACCTCTAAGCTTCGCCAAAAAGGTTCATTTCAATAAACTCATTCCTGAACTTTCCATCGGGGTCATGCTTGGCCATCAGGGCTTTGAATTCAGGTAATTTTTCGATTCTTGCTTGCAATACCGATGGCTTCAACGTAAATAGTTTTCCCCAATGCGGCCGTGGATTGAACGGCGCAAGCGCTTCTTCGATGAGCGGCAGCAGCTGCATCACCTCTGGAATCTCCTGTTTCCATGTAAAGTGAAACGCTACGCAAGTCTTTTTATAAAACGGACTCATAAATAAATCATCAGCGGCAATGGCCCGTACTTCCGTAATCATCAGATGAGGTGCGACTTTTTCGTTGAGTTTTTCAATGGCCATAAAGCCTTCGTAGGCGTGCTCAAAAGCCACAAAATACTCCGACTGCAATTCTTTCCCGCTGCTGGGGGTAAAGCCCATTTTAAAGTGGGGCATCCGCTCGTACCACGGGCCTTCTACGCCCATTTGGTCGGTGCAATTGATGGGGTCTAGGGCTTCAATGGGGTGTAGGTTTTGGGTGGCCAATGTTGCGCCGAAATACGTGGGAGCCATGTCTTTCATGTCTTCGGCTTTGTTTTTTATCCACACTTCGCTGACATTCTTTTTGGTCCAATCTGTAAACAAACTCACACTGTACCCACCCGACATAATCGCTTCAAAGTTTTTCTCCAACTCCGCCATCGGTAAGTTTTGGTAAACAACCTGCTTCATTTTGAAGGTCGGTTGTAGGTCAAGCGTCATTTTGGTCACGATGCCAATCGCGCCCAAGCCAACCACTGCGGTCAAAAATTCATCGCCGTCTTTTTCGCGGGACAAATTCACCACTTCACCATTGCCATTGACCATTTCCATGGCCGAAACCGCCGTAGCTAAACTACCGTTTTTGATTCCCGAACCATGCGTAGACGTAGCACACGCCCCCGCCACCGAAATATGCGGAAGCGATGCCAGATTGGGCAAGGCGTATCCATTATCATCTAGGTATTTACACAATTCTCCGTACTTGATACCCGCCTCCACCGTCACGGTGTTCTTCTCTTTGTCCAACGAAATAATTTTGTTGAATTCTGCCGTGGAAATTTGATTTTCAGAACTGTCCGCAATTTTATTAAAACAGTGTTTGGTACCTAAAGCCCTTACTTTTTTACAGCTTTTGATGGCTTCTTGCAGTTCAGCCACCGTTTTTGGCGTGTGCAAATTGTCGGTGCTGTAAGTCAGGTTACCCGCCCAATTGGTACGGGCTTCGGCTTTTTTACACGAAATTAAGTGATTCAACATGGTCCCAGTAAGTAGCACGGAGGAGGTTTTTAGGAAAGTACGTTTGTTCATGCTAGAGGTTAGGTTAAGGTAGTTCTTGGATAATTATATCCTTATACGCCACTTCGGCTTTTCCGCCTCCGTGGATTTGCAGCCCTATCAGGCCCGATTGCGGAATGCTCTCGTCGGGTTCGGTATAATCTACGGTCTGCTGACCATTTAAAAGGATACGAATTCGGCGATTTTCGGCCCGTACTTCAAAATCATTCCAAGCCCCAGGTTTCAATATTTTTTTCACCAACGCCGCATCAGGGCCAATCAAAGTTTTATTTCTTCTTGATTCGTCGTACAAACTTGCCCAGTAATTATCCCCCAAATCGGCCTGATAACCAATCATTTCATAGGCAGGATTGGTCAATCGTTTGCTGCGAAACTGTACTCCAGAATTGATAAAACCTTCCGTACCCGACAATTTAAATTTGAGTTTCAAGATAAAATTTGAAAAGCTACGTTGGGTACAAAGAAAATCATTATGAGGCACTTTGGTCACGAGCGAACCGCCCACAAGCGAACCGTTTTCAATCCGCCAAGTCGTCAAAGTATCGCCTTCCCAGCCCTTAAAACTTTTACCATCAAACAGCCTAACTTCTTTTTGGGAGGGAATCAGAAAAAGGTTTGTGAGGGTAAGTATACCTGCCAGTGAAAAAATCAGAAGATGCTTTGCCATAAGAAATGCCTTGTTTTATTTACTTTTTTAAAGGCAATTTGGGCTTTATCTACTTTTCGAAAATACTTCAGCAGCTCGCTGTTTCCAAAATCAACAAGATTGTGAAACAAAATCTTACTTTCTTGGCGTAATCTCCAGATTTTAAAAACTTTAAATGGTAAATTATAGCAACCCTTGTTTTCGATTAAACGGTTGGGGAATTAACGCAAACTATCTATACCTTTGTTTAGCAGTCTGTTTCTATGATTTCATCGCCTGAAACCTGCCGTTAATTTCCAAATACCTCCCCTACTTTTTTGCCCAAGGCAAACGCATTTAAAGCCACGCTCTCCAGCGGTTTTCGGCAACAATACTCATTTTTCCATTACGCTTTTTCTTACCTGTCCTCTTTATGTTTTTTAACTATTATTTAGCCATGAAAACACATTTCCTTTTAGCGGTATTCTCCCTTTGTTCCATCTTGCTCCGCGCCCAAACCTTGCCCAATCCCATTCTGTTTTGTACCCAAGTGCCTCAACCGTTTGGATTCGCTACCAGCTTAGAAACCTTCGGCAATCACCAAGCAAGCACCTTTTCAGCTCCGCGAGGCGGCGACCTTTACATTCGCTATCCCGACGGCTCGTTGAAGAATTTGACCCAAATGGCGGGTTACGGCCAAACGGAAATGCAGGGCGCTACGTCTATCGCAGTACGTGACCCGTCTGTGCATTGGAGTGGCACCAAAGCACTGTTCAGCATGGTCATCGGCTCGGCTACGGCCCGTTATCAGGTTCAGAGCTACCGTTGGAAGTTATACGAGATTACGGGATTAGGTAAAAATGATACCCCAGTCATTACACTAGTGCCCAACCAACCCGTGGGCTACAACAACATTCAGCCGATATACGGCACCGACGACCGTATCCTTTTTACGACCGATATGCCCCTCGGCGGAGCTGCGCACCTGTATCCACAACACGACGAATACGAATCTTCCCCCATTGTATCGGGGATTTGGCGGCTCGACCCCAAGGCTTGTTCGATGGCCGACGGGCTAGAAATGTTGACCCATTCGCCGTCAGGTGATTTTACACCCAGCATTGACCACGCCGGACGCGTCATCTTCACCCGATGGGACCACCTTCAGCGCGACCAACAGGCCGATGCGGACATCATCGACAACACAGGCTATGGCACTTTTAACTACGCCGATGAAACCGCCAACGCTGCCAAATCATCCATTCTGCCCGACGTAGAAATCTTTCCCGAACCGCGTCCTGGCCGAACCGATTTACTTTCGCTGCCGCAGTGGGCCAATACCAATCCCCAAAACTTCAATATTTTCAATCCTTGGATGATGAACGAAGACGGCACAGAAATGGAAATGCTCAACCACTTAGGCCGGCACGAAATGGGGAATTATATGACGCAAAATTTTACCAACGACCCCAATCTCCATGATTTTTATACGCCCATCAGTCCTACGCCCATTCGGGCGATGTTTCATATTCGCGAATCCCCCGTCACGCCCGGTCTTTATTACGGAATCGAAGCCCCCGAGTTCGGCACACACGCCTCAGGAATGGTGGTAAAAGTAAACGCACCGCCCGGAATGCACCCCGAACAAATTACTTTTACCTACGTTACGCATCCCGACACGCGCTCACCCGACGAAACGCCAAGCGCAAACCACAGCGGTATGTATCGTACTCCCCTACCGCTTTCGGATGGGCAGGTCATTGTTTCGCACTCACACGCAACCGATTACGATGAAAATATAGGCACTTCTGGCGCTCCGCTCAGCAAATACGATTATCGCATTCGTCTTTTGGAAGCCAACGGCGGCTATTTTAAAGCCTCGGCTACGGCTTTGACGGGAGCAGGCATTACTAAGACCGTGTCATGGTGGAGTCCCGATGAGCTATTGACATACTCAGGAATACTTTGGGAAACTTATCCTGTAGAAGTAAAAGTTACCCCACGTCCTACAACGCCCACCCTCCATTTGCAAACCGTCGCCCCTTCTGAGCAGGCACTTTTTGCGGCGGCGGGAGTGAATTTGCATGATTTTCAAAAATTTCTTCGCCGCAATAACCTATCCGTCCTTGCCATCAGGGATGTCACCAGCCGGGACGATGCCGACCAACAGCAACCGTTTAATTTAAAGGTGTCGGGCAGCGCCCACCAAACCATCAATCCAGTTAGCCCCTCCCCTGTTTATGAGGTTAAACACCTCCAATTTTTACAAAACGATTTGTTGCGCGGTATCGGCGGAATGGCAACGCCCAAACCAGGAAGAAGAGGCATTGCCAAGTTTTTGCATGACCCAACCGCTGTAGCTTACAATCCTCCAACTACTGGTGCCCAAGGCAGTGCCAATATCCATCCAGACGGCTCCGCCGCCATGATTGTACCCGCCAAACGCGCCCTGACTTGGCAACTAACCGACGCCAATAATAAGGGGATTGTACGGGAACGGTTATGGATAAGCACCAAAGCGGGTGAAGTTCGGACCTGCACGTCTTGTCACGGCGAAAGCACGTTGAACCAAGCTGGTTCAACTTCGCCAGCCAATGCCCCGCAGGCTTTGACTACCCTGCTGAATTACGTAAAAGGAATCGACCGCGACAACGACGGCATCAAAGATATTTACGATGCTTTTCCCACCGATGCGGCACGGCATATTGCTGAACCCTTAAACGAACAGTTTGTTGCAAACTTAACCCATTGGATTAACCAAAATCTTGACAATGATGCAATTACGTGGACTACAGAGAGCAACACTTGTCATGCCAATGCCGCCGTAATCAATAACCGAGCCGCTGATAATACCGGAAAGATAGACCGACTCAGGCGTTTTGTTGACCTTACCAACATGGATTCTGCCAGCCTTACTTTTGACGTAGCCTATGCGCGTTATGATGCCATAAAATTCGATAAACTTCGGGTTTGGGCCATTGCGTGCGACGGAACACAACAACTCCTTTATGATAAATCAGGAGGTACGCTCGCCACTGCCCCCGATCAAACGGGGCTTTTTACCCCAGCAGATTGCAGCCAATGGCGAAAAGAAACCGTTAATTTATCAGCCTATGCTGGCAAAACCTTAGAGTTAGTCTTTGAAGATGTTGGCGGATGGGGCAATCGTCTGTTTTTGGACAACATTCTCATTCAGGAAACGGGCATTTCTCCTCCCTGCCCCGATACCCTCCTTGTATCAGGAACCATCACGTCTGGGAAATATGACGCTGCAACGACCATTACCACCCAAAACAGCGGACCAACAACGGTTTCGGCGGGCACAAACGTAATGCTCAACGCGGGAAAATCAGTCACCCTTCAACCCGGTTTTGAAGCCCAAAATGGCAGTATTTTTAAAGCATATATTGGCGGGTGCGGCTATTAAAGGTTAAATCATCACGGGAAGCGGGCACAAAATGCTCCCCGTAAGGGATTATTAAATGATTGTTAAAATTTACACGTTTCCAAATGAGCCTCACTACCACTCGTTTAGGCCATTCTTTCATTTATAATGTTTAATTAGGAAGTAAGTCCCTTCAAAAAACCAAAATCGTTGCTTTGCTAAGGGTTAACTGCCAACTGCTTACTACTAAATCGTGAAACATTTAACATTTTTTACGTGGAACAGTTTGGCAGAGTCCGAATAAAGATGGATATTTGAAGGCGGTAAACCTAACAACAATGGGCAAAATTATAGCAATAGCCAACCAAAAAGGTGGCGTCGGTAAAACGACCACTGCCATCAACCTGGCAGCAAGTTTAGCAGTACTGGATTTTAAAACCTTAATCGTAGACGCTGACCCTCAGGCCAACTCTACGTCGGGCTTGGGCTTCAACCCCAAAGAAATCGAATACAGCATTTACGAATGTATGGTAGAAGGCGTCATTCCTCAGGAAGCCATCGTAGAAACCAACTTCGAGAATCTGTACCTTTTGCCTTCCCACATCGACCTTGTAGGTGCGGAGATTGAAATGATTAATCTCAAAAACCGCGAGGAAAAAATGAAGGAAGCTTTATGGCCCATCAAAGAAGACTACGATTTTGTCATTATTGACTGCTCTCCCTCACTGGGTTTGATTACCATCAACAGCCTCACGGCCGCCGATTCGGTGATTGTACCCGTGCAGTGCGAATATTTTGCGTTGGAAGGGTTGGGTAAATTGCTCAATACCATTAAGATTATCCAAACCCGACTCAATACCAATTTGGCCATCGAAGGCATTCTGCTGACCATGTATGACATGCGTGTACGCCTTTCTAACCAAGTCGTCAATGAGGTAACGGCGCACTTCAAACACATGGTTTTCAACACCATCATTCCCCGAAATATCCGTCTCAGTGAATCTCCAAGCTACGGTGTTCCTACCATTGCGCAAGATTCCGACAGCAAGGGCGCGGTCAGTTATCTCAACCTTGCCCGCGAAATTTTAAGTAAGAATGGGCTGCTTGAACAGGACGAACAAACCGTACGAAAAGCCAATTAATTTCCCAGCGGGTCGTTTTGTCCCGCTTCATTGGCATTACGTAACGGTTTTACAAAAAGTTACGTCTTTCATTCAACCCAACATTCATAAAAAATCTTCTACACATGGAAAATATTGGAAAAGCGGCTCCTAAAAAAATGACAGGACTCGGACGTGGTTTGGGTGCATTACTCCATGACAGCGATAACGTCAACCGTTCAACTCGCCCCCTACCTTACGACAACGTGAGCATGATGAGCGAAATTCACGTTGAGCAGATTGATGTAAACCCTTTTCAACCTCGTACGCGTTTTGATGAAGAAGCCCTCAATGAATTAGCGGAATCTATTCGTATTCAAGGCATTATCCAACCCATCACCGTACGTCAGATCGGTCGAGACCGCTACCAGTTGATTTCAGGAGAACGGCGTTTGCAGGCTTCCAAGCTGGCAGGTCTGACCCACATTCCTTCGTATATCCGGACGGCCAACGACCAGCAAATGCTGGAAATGGCCTTGATTGAAAACATACAACGCGAAAACCTAAACGCCATCGAAATTGCCCTGAGCTATCAGCGACTGATTTCTGATTGTGGTCTCAAGCAAGACGAATTGGGTGAGCGCGTCGGCAAAAACCGTACAACGGTCAACAATTACATTCGTTTGCTCAAGCTCCCGCCCATGATTCAGGCCGCCCTGCGCGACGATCAAATCACGATGGGCCACGCCCGAGCCATTATCAACATTGACAATCCAGACGTACAGCTTAAACTGTTTCGTAAAACCATCGAAGAAGCTTGGTCGGTACGCAAAGTAGAAGATGCCGTGCGCAGTCTCCAAATAGAAACACCCGACCCTAACTCCCATGACCGTCGCCCGAGCGTGGTAAAGCAGGAAATGCGGTCGTTGCAGTTTAAACTTTCTTCTTATTTTGGCTCAAAGGTTTCTATTAAAACCGACGACAAACAAAAAGGAGAAATAAAAATTCCTTTTACTTCGCAGGATGAGTTGGAACGGATTTTAAAGGTTTTAAAATTTGAATCGTGATACGGTCGGGATTATTGATCATTTGCTGGTGTGTAGTTGGGTTGTCAGGAGTAATGAGCCAGCAAGTTAAAACAGACTCCCTGCAAAAGCGCTTTGCCCGTTTGGCAACCCTTGCCGATACCCTGCGCCCTGATTCACTCAAAAACGCTCAGGGACTGAAAGATACACTGGCCAAAATCGTGGCCCCAGCCAAGCCTGCGGCCAAGCACAGCCCCCGCAAAGCCGCTATCTATTCGCTCGTGGTGCCAAGCCTTGGGCAGGCGTACAACAAACAGTATTGGAAAATGCCTTTTGTGTACGCGGGTTTTGGAACGGTCATTTATTTTATCCGCTATTTTAATATTCGGTACCACGACTATCTAACGCCCTACATCGACAGTTATAATCCTGTAACAGGCGCGGCATTACGGACAGAAGCGCCCGTATACATACGGGGCCAAAAGATAACACGGACGCTAACGATTGAGCAAATTACGAAAGGGAAAGATTTTTATCGTCGCTACCGGGATTTGAATTTTGTGATGCTAACGGCCGTTTGGGCGCTTAATATCATCGAAGCCAACGTAGCGGCTCACTTAAAAACCTTTGATATGTCGGAAGATATATCGTTTCGGGTTCAGCCCGATGCCGGCTATAATTCATTTACGGGTGGCATCATCGGGGCCAAAATAGTGATACCAATTAAATAATAATTTGCTGATTGAACATTCATTCACCTTTAACGCATACCAGTGCTTTGGCACATAATAAATTTTCAAATTAATGAATATTCTTCTTCTGGGCTACGGCAAAATGGGCAAAGTAATCGAACAAATCGCCCTGAGTCGCGGTCACCAAATTGTCGGAAAAATTGACGTTACCAATCGCCACGAGCTGGATACTTTCAGCCGCGACAATGTAGATGCCGTCATTGAATTTAGCGCCCCCGAAGCCGCCTACGAAAACCTCAAATGGTGCATGAACAAAGGCCTGCCTACCGTATGCGGCACCACGGGCTGGCTCCATCACCGCCCCGAAATCGAACAACTTTGCCAAGCACACGGAGCTGCTTTTTTCTACGCTTCCAATTATAGCATCGGCGTCAACCTGTTTTTTAGATTGAACAAATACTTGGCCAAGCTCATTGCGCCCTATTCACAGTACAGTGTTCATACCACCGAAATTCACCATATCCACAAGCTAGATGCGCCCAGTGGCACGGCCATTACACTCGCCGAAGGGCTGATAGAGCACCTGGCCGCCAAAACGGAATGGGCCAATCAGGCCGATGTTGCTGAAAATCAAATCCCGATTGTATCTTTGCGCGAAGGTGAGGTGCCTGGCACTCACGTTATCCGCTATGATTCCGCCGTTGATAGCATTGAGATTCAGCACGTAGCCCATAGCCGTCAAGGATTTGCTTTAGGGGCCGTCGTCGCGGCCGAATGGCTCTCCCCTCGCAAGGGAGTCTATGGCATGGACGATTTGCTCGGCGAAGACTAAGTTTTTCATTCACCAAAATTGCATTCAATACTACCGGAAATGTCAAAACCCAACCCCAAAAAATCTGCCTTTAGAGAGTGGCTTGATTCCATTGTTTTTGCCGTCGTGGCAGCTACCTTAATCCGTTGGTTATTTTTAGAAGCCTACACCATTCCTTCGTCTTCGATGGAGAAGAGCCTGTTGATTGGCGACTTCCTGTTTGTGAGTAAACTTCATTACGGTGCCCGCACCCCGGGAACGCCCTTGCAAGTGCCACTGACCCACCAAACCATCTGGGGAACCAATATTCCGTCTTTTTCGACCCTGATTCAACTTCCGATGTACCGCCTACCGGGCTTTTCGGACGTCAAACGTAACGATGTGGTGGTGTTCAACTACCCCGGCGACCCTGATGAGCCGTTTGAAGATCCCGCACAGGGCAACGGCGGCTACAAAGCATTCCCCGTTGATTTGCGTACCAACTTCATCAAACGCTGTATCGCCGTTGGTGGCGACTTGGTTGATATTAAAGGCGCTGATGTGTATGTAAACGGCAAACCCGCCGAAGTCCCCGCCAAAGCGCAGTTTTATTACCGAATGTGGTCTACGGACTTATTGGATGACCGTTTCTTTGAAAACGAAGACATTCAAGATTACAGCTCGTATCCCAGTGATTCTTTGGCTCCCAACAAGTTTTTGTACCAGATTCGCACGACCCCGCAAATTGTGGAAGGTTTGTTGAAACACCCTTTTATTAAGGACGTAAAACACGAATATCGCTATGCCCCCACAAGCACCGAAATGGGGCTATTTCCAGCGGGTGCCAAGCAAAACCCTGACTTTTGGGGCCCAATTCAAGTTCCCAAAACAGGGCTGACCATACAACTTGACTCGGCCAATGTGTCAAAATACGGCCATGTGATTAAGTTCTTTGATCACAATGACGCCTCAAAGGTAGTCGTGGACAAAAACACCATCAGCATCGATGGCAAAGCCATCACCAGTTATACTTTCAAGCAGGATTATTACTTTATGATGGGCGATAACCGCTACGAATCGGCAGATTCACGCTTTTGGGGCTTTGTGCCCGCCGACCACATCGTCGGCAAAGCGGTCTTTATCTGGATGTCCATTGACCCCAATCCAAAGTCAATTCTCAACAAAATTCGTTGGAATCGTTTGTTTAGAATCATTGATTAAGACTTTCTGTTTGTACGAAGAGCCGCAACGTGTTGCGGCTCTTTTTTTATGGGATGTATTGGGTTTCTCACAACCCAAACGCTGGTTTTGAGAAACCAACTCTGCCGTCAGCTACTAATCTTTACTTTTGTAGGCAGGTTGTTGGTAAAAAACACCAACAATGGCATGAACACTCCAAACAACGGGTGAATAAAAATTTATGTTTTTCGTCTTAGAATAAGCTTGCCAAGTACAAACAACATTATAGCGGGACAAAAAAACAGGAAATCATAAATAATATCAATTTGCCAATTTCGCCAACTAAAACCTTTTAATTCACTTGACCTTAAAAACCATCGGATAGTTAAACCAATGATTGATAATAAACCATAAAGTATGGAAATTATAATCAGTACTCTACTCAATATTTTCATTTTTTTAATCAATTCCAACTTGTTATTAGGCAAAATACTACTTCACAATAACTTGTTGATTTTCAAAATATTTCTGTTAATTAATTTAACGAATTAGGATTTAAAAACCAATAGTCAGTAGTTCAGCAAACGGCACTACATATAACCAAAAGCAACGAAACAAAAAAACGGCAGACTCACAACACAAAAGCTGCAAATCTGCCGTAAAAGTTATCAAACGGTCTAGGGGCCTACTTCTTCAACTTCTCCTGAAACAACTTCAGAATACGTTTATATTCATCCATCCAACTGGTTGGCTCCACAAAACCGTGATCTTCCATGGGGTAAGACGCCATTTCCCAATTGTCTTTTTTCAACTCAATCAAGCGCTGTACCAACCGGTATGAATCCTGAATATGAACGTTGACATCCACCATGCCATGACAAATCAATAAATGATCTTTCAACCCAGCCGCGTGATAAATGGGCGAGCTCCGACGATACGCCAACGAATCCGTGGCGGGTTCATTAAGAATATTAGCGGTATAAGGGTGATTATACGCTGCCCAGTCAGTCACGGGACGCAAAGCAGCTCCCGCCTTGAAAACGCCCGGCTTGGTAAACATGGCCATCAAAGTGATAAACCCTCCGTAAGACCCACCATAAATCCCTATGCGCTTGGCGTCAATTCCGTGTTTTTCAACCAAGAATTTTGCCCCGTCTACGTTATCATCCAAATCTTTTCCGCCCATAAACCGATAAATTCCCGTGCGTACATCGCGGCCATACCCCGCCGATGCCCGGTAATCCATGTCGAGCACTGTATAACCCAAATCCACCAAAAGGTTATGAAACATATACTCTCTAAAGTATTGACTCCACCATTTATGGGCATTTTGTAGGTAACCCGCCCCATGTACAAACACCACCGCCGCACCATTTTTCTTTTTGGGAACGTATAAACGGGCGTAAATATCGACCCCATCGCTGGCTTTTACGGTCACAATTTGGGGTTCACGCCACTGATACGAGCTAAACTCAGGGGAAAGCGATTTCGTAAGTTGCGTAGCCGCGGCGTTGGGCTGCGCCTCCTGAAGGTACAATTCCCAAGGTTTCGTAGCTGAAGAGTAACGAATCAACAACTTCGATTCATCGGGCGAAAGCGTGGCATCATTGGCTCCCACCATGCCTGTCAGCTTAGTGCGTTCCCCGCCCGTAACGGCCATTTTATAAAAATGCTGCTCACCGGGATGTACTTCGTTTGACTGAAAATAGATGGTTTTCTTGTCTTTTGAGAGCTGGGCCTGCTGCACCTCAAACTTCCCCGACGTGAGGGTTTTGCGCTCGCCCGTGCGTACATTAACCGAGTACAAATGCGAATAGCCCGTGGCTTCGGAATGAAAAATAATGGTTTCGTTGTCAATCCATTCCAACCAAAAACTGCCAGGGCCACCTACCCATGCTTCGTCGCGCAGGTGATCAAGGACTTTAAATTTAGCAGTTTCTGGGTTTAGAGAGGCAATCCAACGGTCTTTATTGTCTTGCGAACGCATCATTGCAACTACGTACTTGCCATCTTCCGACCACCTAACGTTGATAAACTGCACTTTGCGGGCGGCGGCTTTTTTGGCTGTATCGGCTTTGTATTCTTTCAGGTAATCAGGTTTTACGTTGATACCCGTCAGGTCTTTGGTCGATGCTTCGAGTACGGTATCTTTCTTAATGTTGTAGATGAACAACTGCGAGTTGTTTTGGGAAGCGCCCACTTTCGTGCGGGCGGGCAGGTTTTCGGTATAGCCAGATTCGGTCACATAACTCGGCACGACGGTTGATTTTGCGCCACTTCCCCCTTTGGTCGAGCGGTAAGTGATAAACTCCGCCGTGGGCGACAGCAGGATATTGTCCAAGATAGCATCGTTGGTATAAATTTCTTTCGGGCGCTTCGGTTGGTTTGATTTTGTGATTTTATCCGCTTCCTTTTTCTTGTCATCCCGCTCTTTTAAGACCTCAAACAACGCCAATTGATCTTTTTTCAACCACTTATCTTGTTCGTTAGCGGCCGCGTCGGCTTTCTTTGTTCCAGGCAAAAAATTTGTTAGTTGAGTCAACTCCCCCGTGAGCAAATGTTGCGAAAACAAGTTTTGCCCGCGTCTAAAAATAGCTTTGCTGCCATCGGCACTAAAAGTAACGTTTGACTCCGCTTCAACGGTATTGGTCAACTGCCGGGTTTGGCCCGTTTTCACGTCAATCCAATAAATGTCTCCGTTTTTTACGAACAATTTTTGGGTGAAAGCTCGGTTGTAATCGCCCGATGCACTCGGCAGCAAACTGCGCTCCAGCGGCGTTACTTTGCGGGTTTGCTTGGTTGACAGTTCGTACACGTAGAGTGAGTCGCCCGTGTTTTTTTCAGGATTCCAGCTAAAGAAAATTTTGGTGCCGTCTTCGCTCCAATAGGGATTGGAAGGTGCTACGCCCATCCATTTGGGGTCGCGCATGATTTTTTCCACCGAAAGCGGCGCAAGAGTCTGGGCTTTTAGCGTGACGTTTAAGGCACAAAAAATGACAAGGAACAGGTGGGTTCGCCGAAGGTAAAAGTTTCGCATAAGTACGTAAAATGAAGTGTTTCTGGTTGAAAATACAATTTAAAAATCAAAACAAATAAATACCGCCCACAAAACGACAGAATGAGGACGTAGCCTTGGTTTAAAGAGATAAAAGTAGTTAAAATCGCATCTTTTGCCGATATTTCCCCCTTTATTTCCTGATAATTATCATTTTTTCAAATCATCACAGCGCCTACCATTGCGCCAAACCAAACGGCTCACCCCATGCGCCCAAAAATCAGTTACGTTTCTCCGCAAGAGGCTCTTTCCTGTGTTCAATCTGGTCACAGAGTCTTTGTTCAAGGAAGTGCACAAACACCTTCGTTCCTTTTAAAACACCTCGCTCAGGAAGCTCCTCGCTTACAGGATGTTGAGGTTGTTTCCATCACCGTTTATGGCGATGTATTTATTGACAAACCAGAGTTCCAAGGCCATTTTCACATCAATTCTCTTTTTGTTTCGGAGAGTATTCGCAAGGCTGTCAATGAAGGTCGGGCCGATTATGTCCCGGTGTTTTTAAGTGAAATCCCCGAGTTATTTAATCAGGGAATTTTACCCATCGATGTTGCCTTAGTGCACGTGTCGGTGCCCGACCAACACGGCTATTGCTCATTGGGACTTTCGGTCGACATTGCCCGCTCGGCCGTCAACAACGCTCGTTTCGTCATTGCACAGGTAAATCCCAACGTTCCGCGTACGCAGGGCGACGGCATGATTCACGCCAGTAAATTCCACGCGATGGTTTATTGTGAAGATGCCCTCCACGAAGCCAATTTCAACAGTTCAGTTTCGGAAAGTGACCAAAAAATCGGGCAATACGTCGCCGAATTGATTGACGACGGCAGCACCCTCCAAATGGGTATCGGCTCCATTCCCAACGCGGTTTTGCAGTGTCTTTATAACCACAAAAATCTGGGCGTTCACACCGAAATGTTCAGCGATGGGCTGATTGATTTGTTCGACAAGGATGTTATCAACAACCGATTTAAGGCAATCATGCCCAACAAAACCGTTACGGGTTTTGCCTTAGGCACCAAGCGTCTGTATGATTACGTCAATGACAATCCTGCGTTTTCGTTTCTCGACATTGATTTTGTCAATGACCCGTACATCATCAAACAAAACCCAAAAGTCGTGGCTATCAACAGCGCCGTAGAAGTCGACGTAACGGGACAAATTTGCTCGGACTCGATTGGAACATATCAATATTCTGGCGTGGGCGGGCAAATGGATTTTATGCGCGGGGCCGCCCTCAGCCAAGGCGGCAAACCCATTATTGCGCTTCCCTCCCGTACCCAAAAAGGTATTTCACGGATTGTGCCTTTCCTCAAGCAAGGCGCTGGAGTAGTCACCACCCGCGCCCACGCGCACTACATCATTACGGAATACGGAGTAGCGTATTTGTTCGGAAAAAACCTCCGGCAACGCGCCAAAGCCCTCATAAGCATTGCCCACCCCGACGACCGTGAAGACATTGAACGCCAATGCTTTGAACGGTTCAAGGCGTTGTAATTCATGCACTTACTAACATTTCAATGAATTACTAGAAAACCAAAGCAGCGCCAATCGGGTCTGACTGACGCTGCTTTGGTTGTACTAAAAAAAATATTGTTAAATATCCGAGTAGTCGGTTGGATAAAAGAATCTGGTGTCATTCTTAGAAACATTCTTTTGATATTCGGGCATTGCCGCAAGTTTTTTCCAATAAGCATCGGCGCTGAATGCTTTCCAATGCTCATCGCGGGCGGCTCTGTTTTCAAAAGTGGTGAGGTACATCAGATTGGGCATTCGACTTCCTGATACCACTTCGGCATAAAAGACCGCGTTAAAGCCAAGACGCTTGAAGAGACCAATTTCGTCGCCGTCGTTAAACATCTTTATTTTATTCTTGGATATTTTCTCCGTGTGGCCTTCATAACTTCTTAATTCATAGACCCTTTCTTTGGGCGCAGAAGTGAGTTGGGGCATTGTGAATTGGAGACTTTTATCAAACGCATTCAATAAAATTGACTCAATTCTATCATACGGCGGCTCGCTGAATACCGCGTCATGGTAGGCTTTACCGTCGTTCCAATACGCCTTATCTTTGGCCAGTTTTTGCTCCAATGTAAAGAACGCCTCACGAGAGCTGAAAGGGATAAAAACGTAGATAAGCTTTTCGTCGGTCGGCTTGGCCGTTTCGGGGTTGATGATGGGCTTAAAAACCCCCACTTTACTGATACCGATTCGGTGCAGGGCGGGCAAGTAGGCGTCTTTTAAAAACGCATCCACTTTTTTCTCTTGCTCTTCCGTTTTCAGGTGATAAATTTTGATTTGGTAAAAATCGCGTTTTGCAGCGGTCGCTGAAATACCAAAACTCAGAAAACATACTGCCAACAACAGTGGCATGAATAACTTAGACATACTGAAAATGATTTTTGGGGGTTACGTTGTAATTCGGGCCAAAGTAACGGTTAGTTTTTCAGTAAATCCATTTTTTAAAGTGGTTTGCCTAACTCATAATTTACGAAGGAAATTCCATCTGATTTTCCGCGAAATTGCACAAACCGCCCAGTAAGTCGCTCAGTTTTTCGCCAGTCTCGGTCAAAGAATATTCTACCCGGGCCGGAACTTCGCCCAAATGATTATTTCTAACAATGAGTTTATATTGCTCAAGAAGTTTGAGGCGGTCAGCCAAAATATTGTCGCTGATGTGCTTTAAGTCTTCTTTCAGGCTTGAAAATCGGCTATTACCTTCTTCAATGCTAAACATAACTTCCGTTAGCCATCGTTTGCTCAGAAGATGAATCAGCTCATTGAGCGCACATTTATCTTCCAAAAACGTCTGATTATAATAATTGGTAGAGCTTAACTTTCTCATCGCTATCACTAACTTTTAAAGGAGTTATTCATTATTACCTAAACTATTGTTCAAAGTTAGATTTAAACGTTCATTTGTGAACTGATTTTTATCGAAAATAGTAAATAAAAACGGCAACCTACCTATATACATATTTTGTTACTAATACTATTTCTATGAACTATCGAAAAATTGGCACCTCAAACAAACCAAATCAAGCAGGTCTTGATGTATCCGTGATTACCTTTGGCGCTTGGGCCGCCGGCGGATGGATGTGGGGCGGAACCGAGCGAAACGAAGCCGTAAAGGCCATCAGAGTGTCTTACGACGTAGGTGTTACGTCCATCGACACCGCCCCGATTTACGGACAAGGGCTCAGCGAAGAGATCGTGGGTGAGGCCATTAAGGATATTCCGCGCGACAAAGTGCAAATCCTCACAAAATTTGGGATGCGCTGGGACCTGGCGAAGGGGGATTTTGCCATGCACAGCAAAAAAAACGACGGTCAAGCCATTGATATTTACCGGTACGCGGGCAAAGAGAGCATTGTCAAAGAATGTGAAGACAGCCTACGCCGTCTTGGCACCGATTACATTGACCTGTATCAAATTCACTGGCCAGACACCACAACGCCCATCGGTGAAACCATGGAGGCCGTTTCACGGTTAATAGAGCAAGGCAAAGTTCGCTACGCGGGTGTTTGCAACTATAACGCCGACCAGATGCGCGAAGCCGAAAAGTACATCCATCTTGCTTCCAACCAAGTGCCTTACAGCATGGTGAAAAGAGACATTGAAAAGCAAACGGTTCCGTACTGCATTGAGCATGGAAAAGCCATTTTGGCCTACAGCCCGTTGGAACGTGGACTATTGACTGGAAAAATGAAACCCGGACACCAATTTGCGCCCGATGACCATCGGGCAAAGCTGTTTTTTTACAAAGATGAAAATCTCAAACGGGTGGATGTATTTTTGGATAAAATCAAACCTTTGGCCGATGATAAAAAAGCAACGATTGGACAATTGGTGCTGCGCTGGACCGTCGAGCAACCGGGCATTACCATTGCTTTGGTCGGGGCGCGTGATGCCAAACAAGCGCTAGAAAATGCCGCCGCCATGGACATCCATTTGAGCAATGAAGAAATTAATTTTATCACCGGGCATTTAAACCAACTGGAATTGGTTCCATAACAAAGGAGGAAGGAGAATCCACGGCCCTATTCTATTTTTAACATTTCAACCTATCGCTTTTTATTCATTTTCATTTTATGAAGAACAACAAAACCTTACTCAAAAAGAGCCTTCCCGTTGCGTTGACAGGCTTGATTCTAACCGCTTCCGTTGCGTTGATGAGCAATAGCGGTATCACGGAGGGTACAAATTCTGTACAAAAAATAACCGAAGCCAACTTGAAAGTTGATACCGTTGCCAGAGGTTTAACCATGCCCTGGGCTACCGCTTTTCTGCCCAACGGCGACTTACTGGTGACCGAGCGCGTAGGGAAGCTACGTCTGGTGAAAAACGGTGTTTTGGACCCGCAAGAAATTACTGGATTGCCCACCATTCTTTACAAAGGTCAAGGCGGCTTGCTCGACGTAGCGTTGCATCCCGATTATGCTTCAAACGGCTGGATTTATATCAGTTATTCATCGCCCAAAGCGGCGGGTGAAGAAGGCGACGACGGCGGCGCAAATACCGCCCTGCTGCGTGCCAAGCTGAAAGACCACGCCCTGACGGATGTTCAGTATCTATTTAAAGCCATTCCCAACGTCAAAGCTAATGTACACTTTGGTGGCCGCATTGTATTTGACAAAAAAGGTTACGTGTTTTTGTCGCTCGGCGAACGCGGCCAAAAAGAAAACTCCCAAAATCTGAGTAAAGACCAAGGCAAAGTGGTCCGTCTGCACGAAGATGGAAAAATCCCTACCGATAATCCATTCGTAAAAACCGCTGGTGCGCGTCCTGAAATCTGGACCTACGGCCACCGCAATCCCCAAGGAATGACGATTCACCCCACTACGGGCGTTATTTGGGAGCACGAGCACGGTCCGCAGGGAGGTGACGAGCTAAATATCGTGGAGCGGGGCAAAAACTACGGATGGCCTGTGATTACGTTCGGGATTGACTACGACAACAGCATTATCTCCAAAGACACCGCCAAAGTGGGTATGGAGCAACCCGTCACGTACTGGAAGCCTTCGATTGCTCCGTGCGGAATGACGTTTATCACGAGCGATAAATTCAAAGAATGGAAAGGCGACCTGATTGTTGGCTCACTAAAATTTGCCTACCTCCAGCACCTCGTGGTAAAAGGCAACAAAGTGGTAAGCCGTGAAATCATGTTCGAAAAACTCGGACGCGTACGTGATGTGCGTCAAGGCCCCGACGGCAATATCTACGTAGTGCTTGAAAACTCGGGCAAAATCGTCAGAATCAGCCCCAAAGCGTAAATCGTTTTTACTGGTATCACTTACTTAGAAATAATGATTTGAGCAGTTATGTTAACCGCATAACTGCTCAAATTGTGTTCGATGAATTATCCATACTTACCACTTTTTCGCATGAAACTGTTAGTGATTTTTTGTTCAGGCATCTTTTTTTGTTCTGCCACGCTCCCCCATCAGGACGATGCACTCACCAAAAGCATGGAGCGGGGAAAATTGATTTACGCTGAAAATTGTGTGACGTGTCACATGGGCGCGGGAGAGGGAGTTGCGGGAGCTTTCCCACCACTTGCCAAAGCCGATTATTTGGTCAAAACCCCCGAGAAAGCCATTGCGGCCATTAAATTCGGTTTGTCGGAGAAAATCACCGTCAACGGCGTAGCCTACGAAGGGATGATGCCCAATCCCGGGCTGGACAATGAAGAAATTGCAGATGTGATGAATTACATTCAAAATTCATGGGGCAATACTTCCAACAAGAAACTCGTAACGGCAAAGATGGTTGAGGAAGTGAAGCCGAAGAAGTAAAGCGTGTAAATAATGCACTACCGATAGCATTTGACTCTAGTCATTTTGAAAGAGGTTTGATTTGGGTAATTGCCTGAAATCAAACCTCTTTGCGTTAGGATGAGGGGTTATTTTTCTCACTATTCCACAAAAGCGCCCCGAAAATCATCGCTTGTTTTTATAACTTTGTCAAAACGTCAAAAGTCATGGTCTTAACTACCAGCATTTTACGTAAGCCACGCTCCAATAAAATCTACACGCACGAGGAGTACCTACGCTTTGAAGAAAAAGCGCAGCATAAAAACGAATTTTATAAAGGTTTGATTAATCCTATAGCCGGAGCTAAAGCAACGCATAATGAAATTAGTGCCAATGTAGTTTCTACATTAAAAAATGGCGTAAGACCCTTAAAAACCATTTACAGGGTTTATACAAGTGATCAAAAAATCCGTATTGAAACAGAAGATACAACAGTGTATCCCGATGCGTTGGTTATTTGCGAAAAACCTGAATTCTGGAACGGACGTGAAGATGTGATTGTCAATCCATTCGTGATTGTTGAAGTATTATCCAAAAGCACGCAAAATTATGACCGAGGGGAGAAATTCATGCTCTACCAGCGGCTCCCCTCCCTCAAAGAATACGTGGTTGTAGAACAGCATACCGCACTGGTGGAGTCATGGTATCAAATCGAAGAAAATACTTGGCAAAAAACCGCCGCTCATGGCGTGGAAAGCAACTTATCTCTTCGTTCTTTGGGTATTACGCTTCGCTTAGAAGATGTATATGAACACATTACGTTTTAAGCTTTTCGTCTTAAAAACGTTTTTAACACCTCCACTTCCTCGTCTTCAATAGCTGGGAAATTGGCAATGCGAAAGGTGGTGTTCTTCCATTCGCCATAGCCGTTTCCAAGCGTAATTCCCGCCTCAAGTGCCATTTTTTTGACGACAGAAACCGCTTCGGGCTCCCCTTTTACGGCAATGACAGTGTCGGAGCGCGTGGCAGAATTTTGAACTAAAGGCCTCCAATCGGTCTCATTTTCCAGAAAACTATACCAAGCCTTCGCCCGCGCTTCAATCCTTGGGCTTACCTCTTGTATATTATCCACCTGCTCCATGACGCGCATCAGCAGGTAAATCCCGAGGGTATTGGGGGTATAATGCGTTTGGTATTTTTCGAAATTTTCGTGCATAAAAAGCAAACTGTTATAACGCAAAACGTCGTTGGCTTGCCGCGCTTTTTCGAGCGTTTTTGGTGAACAAACCATGATGCCCAACCCCGCTGGAAGCCCCAAACACTTTTGAACCGAAGCAAACCAAACATCGCCCAAGGTCCAGTCAAAAGCCACACCCCCCAGCGAAGAAGTGGCATCAATCGCGATGAGGGCATCGGTCATGGCACGAATTTTTGCAAATTCTTCCATTCGGATGTGCGTTCCGTTTGAGGTTTCACTGTGGGTCAGACACAGCACTTCATAGTCACGCAAACGCTGGCGATTAAATTCTGCGCGAACCGCATCGTTTTCATGTTCAAACAAATGATGCGTGAGCGTTTGCTCAATGGGAAACAATGACCCCGACGTTTGCGGCACAATATGCGAGGCATAGCTGAACCATTTTTTGCCGAAAGCCCCGTTGTAGTGATGGGCGCTATGGTGCAAGGTCAGCGATTGGGCAATGATTTCCCACGCTTCCGTCGCCGATGAAACCAAATAAATAGAATAATCTTCAGGAATATTGAGTTTGAGGTGCATTAAGCGGATGGTTTCCCGCAATACCTCCATAAACCCCTGACTGCGGTGGTTCATGCTCAAAATCCCCGAACGAAAAGCATCTTGCAGATACCCTTCCACCTGTGGATATACCTTTGAAGGACCAGGATAAAATGTAATCATGATAAAAAGTACCTAACTGCCAATTCGTATCCTTTCAGCCCTAAACCAACAATAACCCCTTTGACACGGCTGCTCAAGTAGCTATGATGACGAAACGCTTCGCGGGCGTGGACGTTGGAAATATGCACCTCCACGGCAGGCGTGGTGACAGCCGACAGTGCATCGGCAATGGCCACCGAAGTATGGGTATAAGCCCCCGCATTCAGCACGATTCCGTCAAACGTAAAACCGATTTCGTGAATCTTATCAATAAGTGCGCCTTCGTGGTTTGACTGAAAATAGTGCAGCTCTACATCAGGGAACAGAGATTGGAGGGTTTGGAAGTACTCTTCAAATGTTTGGCTGCCATAAATGGTTGGCTCGCGCTTGCCCAACAGATTAAGATTGGGCCCGTTGACAATGAGAATTTTTTTCACAGAATTAGCATTTTGCTTAAAGCGCAATATTACTATCTTCCCACGAAGAAAAAACATTTTTTTAACGGTTTTCCCACAAAAAAAGCCTCTGCGTTTCCGCAGAGACTCTAAAGAAAGGGTATGGAATAACAGCACTATTAAGCTTCTTCCGCCATCAGTTTTTCAGGAGCGGCTTTATCAGAATGTTTTTTATCACTTAATGACAAATAGGAATAAATGGCAGGGATGATGTACAAGGTCAGAATCGTCGAGAACAACAGCCCTCCTACCACCGAAATCCCCATCGAAACGCGGCTTTCAGAACCTGCGCCCAACGCCAACGCAATGGGTAAAATCCCTAAAATCGCGCACAAACTCGTCATGATAATCGGGCGGAAACGGGCGGCTGAAGCAGCTTTAACCGCTTCCAGTTTGTTAAGTCCTGCTTCTTTCTGCTGGTTAGCAAACTCCACAATCAAGATACCGTTCTTGGTCACTAGCCCCACCAACGTAATGATGCCGATTTGACTGAAAACATTGAGGGTCTGGCTAAAATCCCACAACGACAACAAGGCTCCGCAAACCGCCAAGGGTACCGTTAACAAAATAATGATAGGATCGATGAAGCTTTCAAACTGGGCCGCCAAAATCAGATAAATCAGTACTAACGCCAAACCAAACGCAAACAAAAGCGACGAAGAGCTGTCCTTAAACTCGCGCGACTGTCCATCCAAGGCCGTGGTGTAGGTATCATCCAACACTGATTTCGCAATCTTATCCATTTCGTCGAGGGCTTGGCCCAAGGTCACGCCTTTTGCCAGACCTGCGGTTACGGTAGCGGCTGATGAGCGGTTGAAACGGAACAACTGTGGCGGCGAACTTTGCTCGGTCAATTTTACAAAATTATCCAACTGAATCAATTCTCCCCGGTTGCTTTTCACAAACAGCGATTTCAAATCCATGATGTCGTTACGGTCTACGCGGTCGATTTGCCCAATGATTTGGTATTGTTTACCGTTCATCAAAAAGTAGCCAAAACGACGTCCTGAAAGCCCCAATTGAAGCGTTTGGGCAATATCCTGAATCGAAACGCCTAAGTTTTGGGCTTTGTCGCGGTCAATTTCCAGTCGAATTTCGGGCTTTGTAAATTTGAGGTTCACGTCCGTTCCTACAAACATCGAACTTTCATTGACCCGCTTCATCAGTTCTGGAATCACACCCCGCAATTTTTCATAACTCGTTGCCTGAATCACGTACGATACTGGAAAGTTGTTACCACGTTGTCCAGTTTGAATCGTTGGGTCCTGAATAACGAAAGACTTTGCGCCAGAAATATTCTTTACTTTTGCCTGTATCGCATCAGAAATCTCCATTTGTGACCGTTGCCGCAATTCAGGCTCGCTCAATACCACCCGCACAAAACCCGTGTTGGTGGCATTGGTAGAAAAACCCGGTGCTGTAATGGTAATCAAAGCATCACGCTCGTTGGGGCGAACTTCATCTTCTACCACTTTGGCAAATTCCATGAGGTATTTATCCGTAAAGTCAAACGTAGCACCTTCCTGTAAAGTCAGCGATACCCTCAATCCGCGTCGGTCTTCCATCGGAGCCAACTCGGACGGAATGGCGTCGTATTTGAACAACGCGTAAATAATACCGATAAAGCCGACCATCAACACCCACGCCAGCCAACGCACCTGCATAAAACTTGCCAGAGATGATTCGTAAGCGCCGTTGAGCCACTGGAAAAATGGCTCCGTAACGCGGTATAACCAAGGTTGCTTGTGGCGCGTTTTGAGCAGTTTAGAACTCAACATCGGCGTAAGCGTCAACGACACAAAGGCCGAGATAATCACCGAACCCGCTACCACAATTCCAAACTCTCGGAATAACCTGCCCGTGACACCCTGCAAGAAGATAATCGGCAAAAACACCGCCGCCAACGTAACAGTAGTAGAAATGATGGCAAAATAAATTTCTTTGGAACCCGTAATCGCGGCATCCCAGGGCGACATCCCTTCTTCGATTTTGGTATAAATGTTTTCCAACACCACAATGGCATCGTCTACCACAAGACCGATAGAAAGCACGATTCCGAGTAAGGTCAATACATTGATTGAAAAACCCATGATGTACATCAGGAAGAACGTACCAATCAACGACACGGGAATGGCCGTCAGAGGAATCAACGTACTGCGCCAGTCGCGCAAGAAAATAAAGATAATCAACGCCACCAAGATAAAAGCGGTGATAATGGTTTCTTCCACTTCGGCAATAGAGCGGCGCACCGAACGGGTATAATCAAACCCAATAGCGGGTACGATGTCGGCAGGTAGCTCTTTTTTGATTTGTTCAAAACGCTTATACACCTCGTCGACGATGGCAATTTGATTGGCTCCCGGTTGCGGCACTACTGCTACCCCCACCATCGGCACACCATCGCGGCGCATGAGCGTGCGCTCATTTTCGGGGCCTAGTTCGGCACGACCTACGTCGACAAATTTAACCACCCGATCGGCTTCTTCTTTGACGATCAAGTTATTAAATTCCTCAACGGTGGTCAAACGGCCCAACGTACGCACCGTAAGCTCGGTCGAAGCGCCTTCAATGGTTCCCGAAGGCAATTCTATATTTTGTTTGGTCAAGGCATTCAACACATCAATGGCCGTGAGCCGATACGACGCCAATTTGAGCGGGTCAATCCACAAACGCATCGAATAGCGTTTTTCGCCCCACACCTGAATCGAACTTACGCCCGCAATGGTTTGCAAACGCTCTTTGATTTGACGGTCTACCACATCGTTGAGGTCGAGCATTGAGCGCTTTTCACTCTTTACGTTCAGGAAGAAAATGGGGTTTGAATCGGCATCCGCTTTGGAAACAATTGGCGGGTCGATGTCGCGCGGCAAAAGCCCCAACGAACGAGAAACGCGGTCGCGCACGTCGTTGGCGGCGGTTTCTAAATCAACCCCCAAATCAAACTCGACGGTGATATTACTACGACCGTCGCGGCTCGACGAAGTCAGGGTCTTGATACCCGAAATACCGTTAATAGATTCCTCTAACGGCTCTGTAATTTGGGATTCAATGATTTCGGCATTGGCTCCCGTATAACTCGTCCCGACGTTAATCACGGGTGGGTCTACGCTAGGATACTCCCGCACCCCTAAATACGAAAACCCAATCAATCCAAAAATGATGATAATCAGCGACATAACTACCGCCAAAACGGGTCGCTGAATGCTGGTTGTAGATAAAGATGCCATATTTAATTATATATTTTCAAAAACAGGCTGAATTACTGTTTAACCATTGCTTCTTTGATGTCAACGGGTCCTCCTGGCTTCACCTGCAAAATGCCTGAAGTGATAAGCGTGTCTCCTACATTCAACCCTTTGTATATCTCAATGGTTTTATCACCACGCGTACCGATTTGCACTTCCACAGGCTCGGCTTTGTTATTTCGCACCACAAACACGCTATGTCCTTTCAGGCCCGGAATAACGGCCTCCGTGGGTACAAGTATACCATTTGCTTTGGTATTAAGGATAATTTCAATCCGGGCAAATGACCCCGGAAATAACTTACGGTTGTTATTGGGACTGGTAGCCCGCAACGTGAGGGTACGTGTATTGGGGTCAATTTTAGGTTCGATGGCGTAAACACGACCATAAAATTTTTCATCTCCGCTTTCGGTGGTAAACGTGATGGCGGTGCCTTTGGCAACATTTGCTGCGTATTTGGCAGGAACCGAAAAGTCTATTTTGGCGGGATTTACGTTGGTCAGAGTAGCAATTTTAGCCACAGTACCCGGCGACAAATAGCTTCCTTCACTCACATAACGCAAGCCGATAGTGCCGTCGAATGGCGCACGAATCACCGTTTTGGCAATTTGGGCTTCAAGGTTCTGAATGTCGGCATTCATGCTATTGAGGTTGGTTAAGCTAATGTCATAATCCCGTTGACTGATGGCTTCTTTTTCCAACAGTTTTTTCTGACGCTCTTCATTCACCTCCGCCAATTTTTTCTGGTATTGCAATTTTTGAAGCTGGGCCTGTAAATCAGCATCGTTGATGCGCACCAACACCGTCCCTTTTTTTACGTAGTCGCCTTCTTTAAAATTGATGGAAGTAATACGTCCGGCTATTTCACTCCGAATGTCCACTTCTTCGTTTGCAATGATGGTTCCTGTCGAAAGTATTTTCTCCTCAAGGCGCTGATTGCCAATAACCATAATGTTGATAGGTGCTGGTCCGCCCCCTTTGGCACCACCCTGAGCGGCTGGGCCACCACCTTTGGGAGCTCCCGCGCCTTTTTCTTCCTTTTTGGAGGTATATTCTTTGAGCCGGGGGTAAAACGCCAAGCCAGTTATGATTAAAATAACAAGTACAGTTAAAATTGATTTTACAGGTTTGCTCATTCCGGTTAGGTATTCGTAGTAGATAAAAATCTATTAAAACAAAGGGCAAAAATACCCTTTAGGTCTGACTTATGCGTTCCGACTTGGTTTATTTCATAGCTATTTAATCAAAAAAGAGCGGTTTCTGATTTAGCATCGACGAAGTTGATTTTTGTGTCGTCTAATGAAACAAAAGAAGCGACACCATAAATGGCGCCGCTTCCGATGAAAAGATAGATGAACTTTAACCGATTATCATTTTAATTCATTCCTCATTTATTCGTAAAAATGAATAGAGTGCATAGGCAGAGTTATAAGTCTGGTTGCGTCTTATTAACTACTGTACCAGCACAAATGTCTCTTCTTAGAGACGTATAGTCCAGCCCAAACGTTTGAAATTTTCGCTGGCTTTGATTTCCGTTCCGTTGCCTTCCAGCATCAGCACCAGCGTAACCGTTTTGCCAGCTTCAGCAGGAACGGCCAGAATCTCAATTTCAAGTTCGCCAAAACTGGTATTGGCCGGAATGGAAACCGTCTCGGAGGTCAGGCGATAGTGGGTGCCTGCTACCGCCGTTGAGTTTTGGGTATCCACCACTACCTTGATAGATTCTGCATTGGGGCGCTGCGGGCCTACCAAATTGATACGCGTCTTGATCTTGCCTGCCCCGTTGGCTACCGTCACCAAAGGATACGTACGCCCAGCGGCGGGGGCGGTAGTCACCGCTGCATCAAACTCAACAACCGAAGGGCCGTCGTAAATTTTAGCGGGATTTTCAAAGCAGGCGGTCAGTCCAATCGCAATGAATGCTGAAAAAAACGCGTTTAAAATGTATTTTTTCATTTTGTTTCTGTTTAAAGTTAACAACTTGATCTTGTGAGCAGAGCCCCTTTTCAGTAGCCAAAGTTTTGCTTGAGGCTAGGGTTCAGCGAGATTTGCCCAGTCGGAATTCTCGCCAATATGACGAAGTCAGTAAAAGCAATAGACCGCGGCTGTTTCACCAAATCAAGTCCCCGTCTTTTTAAGTCAAAGAAACGATGTCCTTCAAACGCAAATTCAAGACGGCGCTGACGCAGGATTTCCGTTAATAATGCTGGACCAGTCACGGTGCTTTCGAGCGCAGTAAGACCTACACGGGTACGAATGCGGTTTACATCGGCCAATGCCTCGGCAAAATTGCCCAGTTCGTAATTGGCTTCGGCACGGTTCAGATACATTTCCGAGATACGAATGACCGGAATGTTATCTTGATTTACCTGTCCGCTTTTGCCGAGAAATTTTGTAGTTTCCACTTCGGCAGGGCCACGTCCTGTGGTTCCTAATTCGTACAATAATGCACGAGCATCACTCCCACGGGTAATGACATCGCCGGTACGGGAGATTCCCAATTCACTGAGCAGATCATTGGTCGGCACTAAGTCGCCAAATCCGGCTGTTGCGGTACGCAGCCCCAGGGTACGAAGAGTGGTATAAGTAGTTTGCAGCGAAAGGTTTACCCCAATGTTCTCATTAGCCTGATACGATAATTCAAACATTGACTCTGGATGAGAAGCAGCACGCCAGGCGCTGACATAAGCCGTAGGTGTGGTCTGGAATACGCCTACTCCGCCAGAAAGAGCATCAGTGGATAAACGCACCGCATCCGCCCAATTGCCAGTATAAAGAGACACCCGCGACAATAACGCCTGAGCCGCCGCACGGCTTGCAAAAAACGGACGTACAAAACGAGTATCGTTGTTGGTGAGCTTTTCGATGGATTTTGTCAGGTCGGCCGCAATTTGTTTATAACAATCATCAATGCTGGCGCGCGGAGGCAAAGTCACCTGATCCAAGCCTGTAACACCTTCCAGCAACAATGGCACACCTCCCAAATTTTGAGAGGGAACAATTGCTTTGGGGGTATACGCATACGCACGCATCAAATCAAAATAGAGCAGACCGCGTAAAAATAAACACTGACCTTCAATCGCTTCTTTGGTCGCCTGCGGGGCCGTAGAGGCTGGCAGGTTTTTCAAAATGATGTTTGCCCGGTTGATGGCAACGTACGCGTTTGACCAATTGATAAAATGTGATCCTACCTGATTCTGATATTCAGCGTTCAGACGACCTGATTTATTGGTAGCACGGCCATTATCCGCCAGTGCTTCTGGAATCGCCACTAAATCCCGTCCGTACAGATCGGTGGTTTGAAGGACGTCATACACACCATTCAAGGCAGCCGAAAGCGCTTCGGGAGAATTATAGGCCGAAGCCAAATCAACGGCCAGACGAGGTTTAACTTCCAGGGCACTGTCGCACGACTCCAGCGTTAGAAAGCAGGCGAGTGCTGCGGGTATATAGTTGAATATTTTTTTCATTGATTGTTCTTCTATTAGTGTGTTCCCTTTTTTTTAGGATACGCTGGTTCTTAAAATCCGATTTGTACACCAAATGTATAGTTTCTTGCCTGAGGAATAACTCCATTGTTTCCACTTCCCAGGCCTACAAATTCTGGGTCATACCCAGTCCAAGCAGTCCAAGTCACTAAGTTTATACCTTGAGCATAAATGCGGGCTGATCGTATAAACTTCAATGGTTTCAGGATATTGGCTGGAATGGTATACGAAGCAGATACCTGCTTCAAACGAACATAGGAAGCATTCTCTACCGATCGCGTCCCCGCAGTATTTCCTGAGCCTCTCAATTCCGCGCCACCGTTGATTGGACGGGGCACATCAGTAAGGTCGCCCGGTTTTTGCCAGCGGCGCTCATAGATATCAGTGAGTGTATTAAAGAGTCGGTTTCCATTTTCCATCAGGAACTGACCTTGGGTGTTGCTGGCAACTCTTCCAAATTCATATTGTAAAAAAGCGGAAAGTTCGAATCCTCCAAACGAAATCGTATTGGTAAAACCTCCGAAAATAGGGCTAAATTCCGAACCGATATACTTCAAATCCCCCGGGTTTCGAATGGTGTAAGTTATATTGCCATTTTCGTCATACCACATTGGGCGTCCCGTAGCAGGATTGACACCAGCGTATTCTGCCGTATAAATGGCATAAACAGGCTTACCCACAATAAAGTTACTTCCAACGGTTATATCAGCCGTATTGTTACCAAGACCCGTATTCACCGCTGCATTCAGTAAAATCAGACTGTCACGGTTTTGCTGCGGCAGAATACCGTCAACCAATTTAGTGACTTTGTTCTGAATGTAGGTAAAGTTAAAGTTGGTTTCCCACTTAAATTTACTGGTTCTTACGTTTATCGTCGTTATTTCAAATTCCAGTCCACGGTTACGAAGCTGCCCTACGTTGTCAACAATCGAACCAAATCCACTCGTGATTGGCAACGGACGGTTAAGCAACAAATCATTGCTCACACGGCTGAAGTAGTTAATTTGACCAGAAATACGACCGCCCCAAAGACCATACTCTAGCCCTACTTCGCCCGTCACATTACGCTCCCATTTCAGGTTTGGATTTGCCATTTGGATAGGTGCTGTACCGCTCAGGTTGTTATAGTTTGACCCGCCGCTTACCAATCCAAGTGCTGGGAAGAAACCAATTTGGTCGTTTCCAGTTACTCCATAGCTACCACGAAGTTTTAAGTCTGTCACCACTCGGCTGCTCTTCAGGAAAGGCTCCTCGCTGATCAGCCATCCTGCTGATGCGGCAGGAAACAAGCCGTAGCGATTGTTGGAGCCGAATCGGGAAGAGCCATCATAACGGGCCGTTGCCGAAACGAAATACTTATTTTTGAAATCGTATTTGGCCTGAGCAAATACCGATTGCTTACGAAAACCGTTCCAGCCACCACCAGTAGAGATAAAATTAGTTCCTGAACTTGCATATTGAAAATCAGGTGACGGAAACCCTTCTACCGTTCCAAAATACCCTTCGTTTACATCACTGCGGTACTCATATCCCAACAGAGCGCTTACATTATGATTTTCTTTCAACAGTTTGTTATAATTCAAAACGGCATTTCCGAGGAAGTTTACATTTTGGTTATATTGAAAACCAAGACGTCCGTTTACGTTGATACCGTCTGGTGTACGGGCATCAGTATAATTATCTCCCTTGATGGTACGATAATCCAACGAGGCTGACGGACGAAAAGTAAGACCATCCGCAATTTTCCACGTAAGAGATACATTTCCAACGGCTTGGTTTTGCACGCCACCAATTTTGTTTAATTCACTCACCATGATGATATTTTGGTTCAAGATACCAGGAATACCACCATCTGCCGGCGTACCGTTGTAAGTACCGTCTTCCTTGTAAATCGGAACCATCGGCAATACCAACGGCGATGCAAATGCTGACGCCCCCAGAAAAGACCCGCCCAGCGGACCGCCAAACTGGCCGCGGCTTTTTTGGGTGCTAAGTTTGATACCATTCTCAAACGTTACCTTTGGACTGATCTTATGAACGACGTTCAAGTTGGTAGAACCACGCAAAAAGTCGATATTAATCAAATTGGCATCTTGTTTCAGGTATGAACCAGACCAATAAAAAGTAGTTTTTTCATTTCCACCGCTGGCCGACAATTCATAGCTGTTGGCCCGACCAGTTTTGAAGGCTTCATTCTGCCAGTCGTAGCTGGGAAGGGCGGCTACTGCCGACTCTGTCAAATCTCCTGCCAAACGAACGCTGGTTAGCGCATTTGTCAAGGCCTGCGCGGCAGTCAGGGTAGGTGTTTGATTTCTCAACGCTTCCGAGCGCATTTGAATCCACTGTTGGGTATTCAAAACGTTCAGTTTTCTGAGCGGCTCAACAACCCCATTATAGTAGTTAAAGTCAAATTTAGTGGTACCTGCTTTTCCTCTTTTGGTCGTTACGAGCACTACACCATTGGCGGCTTGCGAACCATAAATTGAAGCCGCCGCCGCATCTTTCAACACCTCAATGGATTCAATATCATTGGGATTGAGGAAGTTTAAAGGGTTTGAACTCGTAATCGTCGACGTTCCGCGTGAGTTAATCTGCACACCGTCAACCACATAAAGCGGGTCATTACCCCCAGAAATAGAGCCTACCCCTCGGATACGAACCTGTACCGAGCCACCGGGAATCCCGTTGGCAGCCTGTACCTGAACCCCTGCGGCTCGTCCCTGTAACGCACGATCAAAACTCTGTACGGGCATGTTCTCAATGAGCTGCCCTTTGACCTTTGAGATTGAACCAGTGATTTCCCGCTTGTTGAGTGTTCCTCCATAACCAGTGACGACAACCTCATTGAGTTGGTTAGCGTCAGAACGCAATTGCAGGTTTATTTCAGTACGATTACCTACCGCAATCTCCTGCTTTTCAAACCCTACAAAGCTAAAAATAAGAATTGGTTTAGCATCTGAAATACTAATTCGATATTTCCCTTCCGAATCCGTGTTGGCTCCTTTGGTAGTCCCTTTCACTAATACGCTTACTCCAGGAAGAGGCGACCCATCGTCGCTGCTGGTAACGGTCCCAGTAACCGTGCGCTCTTGTGCCCGAAGCTGAACACAAATAGACATCAACAGGCAGACGCCTGCCAGTAAAAATTTCCGCATAAGATTTAGTTTGGTTTTTAGTTAAAATAAAAATGGTGATACTGCTCACAAGCAGTAAAACAACTAACTTTGAAAATTGTTACTGCGAAAATAGAAAGCAAACACACAAGTCAAAAAAATAAAAAAAGACAAACGTCATTCAACAGCATACTTTTTGTAATATCCACAAAAGATATTTTTTAGGAACATAATCAACATAAACATACCCAAATAGCTCATTCCCGAAATGCTCGAATCTTTTCTTGAGAAATCAGCGAAGTATATTTTTGACACAAAAAGACATACAAAGCGCATTGAGAATTTATTAATAATTGTACCCACCCGGCGGGCTGCTTATTTTTTTAAACGTGCTCTGGCTCAATGCGCTGATCGTCCCTTTTTGGCCCCGGAAGTGTTAGCTATCGACGACTTTGTGACCAAAAAGTGTGGGGTGGAGATTGCCGACAACGTTAGTTTGTTGTTCGAATTATTTGACATTTTTAAAGAGGTTGATAAAAACATCACCTTTGAGCGCTACCTGCAATGGGGGAGTATGTTGCTGCGCGATTTCGACTTAATTGACCAATATCTCGTTGATTCTGATTATTTATTCGACTACATTACCGAGGCCAAAGCCATTGAGCGTTGGGAGATTGACTGGCCAAAAAACAAAATTTCGACCGACTCAGAGCGCATAAAGGCCTACTTTGAATTGTTCTCCAATTTACGAGAAGTATACCAACGTTTCCGGCAACATCTTCAGTCCAAAAAGCGCGTTTATCGCGGTTTGGCCTACCGCACGTTGGCCGAAAATACATTTGAACTTTTGCTGAACGACAAAGAAGAGACCAATCAACCAAACTCCGAAGAAACCGTTGAGGACTCCTCGCCCGACTTTTATTTTGTCGGATTAAGCGCTTTGAGTGCCGCGCAAGAAAAAATCATTCGGGCCCTTATCAAAGCCCAACGTGCTGAAATTCTTTGGGATACTGACCACTACTATATGCGCGAAAATCCCTACATCGAAGGTGGAAAAGCACTGCGCAGCTACCGGGATGCCGCGTGGGCTGGCGAATGGAAGTGGACCGAAAACCATATTCTCCAAACCCCCAAAGACATTACGGTTTATGCCGTTCCGAATGCCTCTATGCAGGCCAAAGTAGCGGGTAAACTTTACCAACAATGGTGTACCGAGGAGCAAGGCGGCACCGAAAACCGCCCCGTAGCGATGGTACTAGCCGACGAAAACCTGCTAGTTCCTGTCTTGAACGGATTGGATGAAACCATCAGTGACCTCAACGTAACGATGGGACTAACACTGCGTAATTCGCTGTTGTTCACGCTCGTAGACTCGCTGTTTGAGTTGCAGTTTACGGTGGCAGAATTCCGCGCCAAAGACGGTCGCTCGGTTAAAATCCCTAAATACAACCACCGAACAGTTCAGAAAGTACTCAATCACCCGTTTATCAGGAGATACGAATTTCTGGCGTTGCAACAACGCGATTCGACCGCGCCGAGCATCATTCAGACTACCATTGGTGAGATACAACGGCGTAATTTTGTGTACCTCGACCCCAAACAGTTGTTGGTGTGGGGCGAAAATCACCCGCTTTTTGTGGCGCTGTTTGGCCGCTGGGACGACAACCCGCACACCGTCATCAAAGCCCTGTACGTCATCATCGACTTGCTGCGCGAAGTATACAAAGACACCCAAAACGCCATCGAGACGGAGTACTTATATTTGTTTTATACCCTGCTAAAACAGCTCGAAACCACCCTCAATTCAAGCCACGCCGAGAAGCTGAACTTACGGACTTTCAAGGCTTTTATGTACGAACTCATCCGCCAAACCCGGATTCCTTTCAGCGGTGAGCCCGTCAGTCCGCTGCAAATAATGGGAATGCTCGAAACGCAGTCTCTTGATTTTGAACGCATTATTATTCTTTCGATGAATGAAGGGGTTTTCCCTGCTTCAAAACGTCAAAACTCGCTGATTCCGTGGGACATTGCCCAAGAAGCGGGTTTGCCCATTTACCGCGACCAAGACGCAGTGTTGTCTTATCATTTTTACCGCCTACTCCAACGCGCCAAAGACGTTCACCTCGTGTACGTTACCGACCCAAGCACTTACAACGGCGGTGAAAAAAGCCGTTTCATTCGTCAGCTAGAGCACGAGTTGGTGCCCATGACGAAAGACAAAGGCACCATCAGGTATCAGGAGATGATGGTGATGTTTAAGGAGGACGACAAACAGGGAGCCGAAGAAGAACCAAAAGTGCAGATAGCGCGTCAAAAAGCCGCTACGATTGATTGGACCGTCCCCAAAACGCCCGAAACGATTGCCTTTCTCATTGCCTCTCTCGAAAAAGACGGGTTGTATGCCACTCATTTAAACCAGTACCTAAAATGCTCGCTCCAGTACTATTTTAACCGCATTGCGGGCGTGTCGGAAGACGAAGAAGTGGAAGAGCGCATTGGTTCGGCAGACTTTGGCTCTTGGATTCACAAAGTACTAGAACGCATCGACTTAGAATATCTGATGGAAAACAAACCCATCACAGACGAAGAAGTAAAGGCGATTTTACGCGAAGAATTTGATAAACAATTTGGTGGTTACGATGCCGAATCGGGCATCAATCGGCTGTTGTATCAAGTGGCCGAACAAACCGTGGTGGACTTCTTGCGGGAACAGCGCACGCGCAACGATTCGCTGGTGGTGCTGGCTACCGAGCGAAAACTATCGGCGACGTTGCCACTGCAATGGGGCGATAAGACGATTTTATTTAAAGTGGCGGGGAAAATTGACCGCATTGAGTTGGTGGATAACGTCATTCGCGTGGCCGATTATAAAACGGGAAAAATCGAACAACTCCCCAAAGTCACGCCCGATAAACTAGCTGATATTATGACCTCTGGCAGCAATGGAAACTACGAAAAAATCAGGCAATTATGGATTTATCAGTACCTGATTTACAAACAGATGCTGCGTGACCAAGGTCTCAACCTACGCGGTCAGGATTTTCACTTGGACAACTATGAAGTAACGTCTGGATTTTATTCATTGCGAAACATTAAACGGGGTTTCATCGAAAATCCCCTTCAATTTGACCAAGCCAACGACCCCGAAAATTACGTAGCGCATTCGGAGGAGTATCTGAGGGCATTTATCACCGAAAAACTCCTCAATACCGACGAGCCTTTCCGTAAAACTGACCATATGCAAGCCTGTCAATATTGCGATTATAAAGAAATTTGTGGGAGGTAAGGGTGGATGTTGCGTCTATTTTTTATCGATACTTGCGCCAAAATTTTGTCAATAAACCAAACACTTCATCAATTTCCCACCTTATGAAAAAGTTATTTTTACTGCTTTTGCTGTCCAACACACTCTTTGCCCAAATCACTTCCTACGAAAAAAGCAAAGGACAAGAAACTGCTACCTACGACGAAGTCATCCGTTTTTACCAAGCCCTAGACCAAAAATATGACCAAGCTACGCTACTCGAAGTAGGCACGAGCGACATTGGTAAACCGCTGCATTTGTTTGTGTTATCGGCCAATAAGGTCTTCAAACCTCAGGCCGACAAAGTAACGCTTTTGATCAATAACGGCATCCACCCCGGCGAACCCGAAGGCATTGACGCCAGCATGATGTGGGCGCGGGAACTGTTGGAAAAGAAGCTACTCCCGGCCAATGTGTTGCTGTGCATTGTGCCTGTCTATAACATTGACGGTATCCTTAACCGTGGCGTGTCGCGCCCTAATCAGAACGGTCCCAACAGTTACGGATTTCGGGCAAATTCACGAAATTATGATTTAAACCGCGATTTTATCAAAACAGATTCTAAAAATTCGGAGTCGTGGCAAAAGATGTTTCAGGCGTGGAAACCTCACATCATCGTAGACAACCATACCTCCAATGGTGCTGATTACCAGCACGCTGTCACGTATTTTCCGACCCAGAAAGACAAGTTCAACCCGATTGTTTCGACCTTTTTTACCAACGAATTCAAACCCGCGTTGGATGCTCAATTATCAAAATCGGGGTTTGACCCAGTGCCGTACGTAAATGCCTTTGGCAGCACCCCCGAAACGGGTTATTCGGGCTTCAACGATGCTCCGAGGTATAGTTCAGGCTACGCGTCGCTGTTCAATTGTGAAACCTTCGTGGTTGAATTGCACATGCTGAAAGATTATCCTACGCGGGTCAAAGGAACTTACGTGTTTATGGAAACGACGCTCAACCTCAGCACCAAACACGCTAAGACGTTGATTGCCAACAAGCAAAAAGCCGACGAAGCCGTGGCGGCCCAAAAGTCTTTTCCATTAAGCTGGAAACTGGACCGTAGCGTGGCCGATTCGATTACTTTCAAAGGCTTTGCGGCCAAGTACAAACCCAGTGAAGTGAGCGGACTGAATCGTTTGTATTACGAACGCAACGAGCCTTTTACCAAACGCATTCCCTTTTTTGACCACTACGTAGCCGATCTGACGGTTCAGAAACCAAACGCCTACGTGTTGCCTCAAAGTTGGGTTCGGGTGGCAGAACTCCTCAAAATCAACGGCGTAACGCTAAAATCTTTAGAAAAAGATACCGAAATGGAAGTGGAAGTGTATTATATTGAAGATTACAAAATCCCCCAAAAGCCCTATGAAGGACATTATAACCACACCGGCGTAACGGTTAGAAAAGAGACGCAGAAAATACAATTTTATAAAGGGGATTATCTTATTGCGACCAACCAAAAATCCAACCGTTATATCATCGAAACCCTTGAACCTCAAGGCCCCGACTCGTTTTTTGCGTGGAATTTTTTCGATAGTATCTTAGGACAAAAAGAGCATTTTTCCGCCTACGTTTTTGAAGACATTGCGGCTGAAATGCTGCGCAAAGATGCGGCACTCAAGCAAAAATTGGAAGAAAGAAAAAAGACAGATGAGGCTTTTGCCAAAAGCGGCGCGGCACAACTCGAATTTATTTATCGCAACTCACCCTATTTTGAGCAGACATATTCACGCTATCCTGTGTACAGGTTGGTGAAATAACCTCAATTTCTACAACGAACTTTGTTGGCTCGGGGGTTTCAAACTCATCTTCATCAAAGTAAAAAAAAGGGTCCATAATGTGGTGGAGGGTTGGGGCTTGTGTACGCTATACATAACATACGCAAAAACCATCCAAAAAGTCACCACAATTCTAAAAAAAATACGAAATTTAATATTCACACCTTAATTACCTCATTTCGCTCAATATAAACCAGCAACGAATCGACCCTTGCGTAGCCCATTTCGTAGAAAAGTTTGGCGTACCGTTTAATCTGTATGGTGTGGTTTTCGACGGGAATCCCCGTTTTGTAATCAACGATTACGACTCGGTCATTTAAGTGTACCACCCTGTCGGGGCGGTGAATGTTGCCATCGGGGGTTAAGATTTCGCGCTCATTGATGACGTTGGACTCTACCTCAAAAAGACCCTGCAAGTCAGGATGTTGAAGAATTTTATCAAGGCTCTTACGAATATCTTCGGCTTCGATTTTCTCAATCATGCCTTCAGTTTGCATTCGTACCAAGGCCGAGGGAACGTCATCGGGCGTACGTACCATCGAAAGAGCGTAGTGAACTTTGTTTCCGTGGTCGCGTTTTTTCTCAAACGTTTCTACGTCAAAGATGCGATTGGCTAAGCGCCGGAGGCGCAACTCGCGGCTGCGGTCCGTAGAAATAATCTGCGGGACATAAAAAGTGGGTGCCTGAACGGTGGCGTGAGGAGTACGCGTGGTGAGTTTCGCAGGGGTTTCAAGGCTTCCGATTTCAGGTTCCTGTAGGCTTTCCAAATACTGATATAGCCAATAACTTACTTTTCTGGGAGATTTGATTTTAGCAAAATTTTCTTCTTTGGCCAACACGTACAGTTTTTTGGTCGGACGCGTAAACGCCACGTACAACAGGTTGAGGTTTTCAACAAACACGCGCTCACGCTCCTCCTTATACTGCAATGCCACCGACTCGGTCGTTTGCAATAATGTCTCTTTTACTTGAACCGAACCCGTTTGAAGCCACTTGGTTTCGGTCTGTTCAATCATTTCACCGCTTTCAACGTCTTTTGTACTGAAACCACCAACGCCCAACTCCTCTGACGGGTCAAGATTGACCCACATCGAATCGCGTTTGGCATTGGGCACAAAATCCCAATCGGCGTAGGGAATAATCACCACGGGATATTCCAATCCTTTGGAACGGTGGATGGTCTGCACCGTAATCGCATTGGGGTCTGACGGTGCCGAAATGGAAATTTTCTCTTTTTGGGTTTCCCAATAATCCAGAAAATCGGCCAAATGACTGCCCCGCTTGGTGTTGAATTCCAAAACCACATCCAGAAAACGAAACAGATAATCACGTTCTTCCACGATTTCAAACAGCCCAAACGTCTGCACCAGTTTTTCGGCCAGCTCATACGCACTGATTTGGAGCAATCGGTACGGATTCAAAAACGCATCAATGACATCTCCTTCTTTCAGGTCACCCGCTTCGGCTTTGACTTGCCGTAAACATTCATTGATAAACACGTAAAACTCCCGCACATCGTGCGATTCCACCACCGTTTTCAAGCGTTGATTGTCTTTGTTGTCAGGAATACGTTTGACAATCATTCGGAAAAATAAATACAGCGCTTCGTACTTATCCAATCGGCTGTCGGGCTTGACGAGCACGCGCATGAAGGCCGTCACCAAATTGACTGCCCCCGAAAAACGCAACGAAAGCGAATCGTCGGAGATAATATTGTATCCGTTCTCTTTCAGATGATTAGCTATTTTTTTTGCATCTTTCTTGTACCGACACAACACCGAAATATCGCCCACACTAAACCCGTCGATTTCGGTTGCTTGCTGAATCAGGGCCAGCGTGCGGTTAATCATGGCTGGCGTATCGTCGTCGTCGTTGGTGTCGTTATTCAGGGTGGGAATAAATTCTATCTGCACCTCTCCGCCCGTTTTAGGATTGGGCGGCAACTCCTGCGCCACCTGCTCAAACACATCGTGCGAAAGCGGAAATTGGTCGCGGTAGAGTTCTTCAATTATGCCAAAAAACGCGTTATTGAATTCGATGATTTCTTTGGCACTACGACGATTGACCCGTAGCACATCGCCCGTCAAATGCCACCGAATGCTTTCTAGGCGCTCTACCGTCAACTCGCTGTCGCCCAGAGATTGCGCCAATCGATCAAGATTTTGGGAATGCAGCGCGATGATTTGATCCATGTCGCCGCCCCGAAAACGATAAATGGCCTGCTTAGAATCCCCTACGGCGAGGTTGAAATGGTCGTAACCGAGGCTGTTGTCAATCAGCGGCAACACATTGGCAAATTGCAATTTGGACGTATCCTGAAACTCGTCAATCAAAATATGATTAAACTTCTCCCCCATCCGCTCATAAATAAACGGTACGGGGTCTTCGGTCACAATTTGCAGGATTTTCTGGTTAAATTCAGAAATATGCACGCGGTTATTTTCCCGCAACTGGCGGTCAAATTCTTCCTTAATTTCATTCAACAACGACAGGTGATACAGGTGCGGAATGAGCTGTTGGTACAAAAAATAATTCCCACCGACGGCTAGACGATTTTCTTCTATTCGTTCGTAAAAATCCACCAATTGCGGTTTTATCTGCGCTACCGCTTCGACCACAAACGGGCGGGCGGTTTTGGTGAGCCAGCCTTTGTCGTTTTCAAAAGCGTCCTTTTCACGCGCTCCTGGCTCGGTCATTGCTTCGGAAGCATCGGTACGTTTTTTGAAATACCGAAACACCGTTCCGTACGAAAAATCTTTCTCGTCCAAGCCACTTTCCAGTATCAATTGCTGCCCTTTTTCGGCCCATTGCACCAGTTGGTTTTCCCACTTACGCAACGCGCCCACCAGTTGTCGCCGAATTTTTTTAAAATCCTTGGCCGACAAGTGCGCATTTTTCATGATGGCGGCGTAGCGTTGCTCATTGAGCAAATCGTTGGCAAAGCCCGCCATCGCTTCGGGCAGGCTGTGGTAATTTTTCCCTTCCTGCCCCGCTTCCAAATAAAAAGATTCGAGAATATCCGTCAACTCGGTATAAGCCTCGTCGCCCGTTTTTTCGAGCATTCGTTCTACCGCCATCAGCAGCAACTCCCCTGCTTCCATCTCCACTTCAAACGAAAACGGAATCCCCAATTCATCGGTAAACGCGCTCACCACCCGTTGGACAAAACTGTCGATGGTCAGAATGGCAAAATCACTGTAATCGTGTAGAATTTGTTTAAAAACGCGGTTGGCCCGATTCCGAATATCGCGTTCGCGGAGCTTGTAAGCCCCTTCGCGGTCGGCGAGGGATTCGGGGTATAACTCCTGAATGATGTCGTGCAGCATCGGGTCTTCGTGGCCGTTGGCAAACGCCTCCAACTTGACCATGATGCGGTCTTTCATCTCACGCGTGGCGGCCTTGGTAAACGTAATGGCCAAAATATGCTTGAAATAATAAGCGTTGTCGCTTTGCAAGGCGAGTTTGAGGTATTCTTTGGTAAGCGTGTAGGTTTTTCCCGACCCTGCCGACGAACTGACAATCTTGAACATAAAGAAATCTTCCGGAATTAAAGTCCTAAAGTTAGTCAGATTCAAAACGAAACCGCAGAAAGTAAGTCCTGAATTTTGTGTTCAACCAAATCCGCCCTATTTTGCTCCTTCAATTCAATTCCTGATTCTGCGAATCCATCACGCTATGTCTGCCATCACTATTCGTACCGATATTCGCCCCGGAGACCTTGGGTACATTACCTATCTAGTTGGTATTATTTATGCCAAAGAGTACGGTATGACCCTCCTGAACGACATCGAAGTGGCTACTTTTCTGACGCATTTTATCCAACATTATACTCCCGAAAAGGAACGTTTATGGGTGGCCGAAACCGACGAACACATCGTGGGCTGTATTCTGGTGTACGAAGAAAGTCCAGGCGTGGCGCATCTGCGGTCGCTCATTCTGCATCCTTCGGTGCGAGGGCGTGGGTTGGGGCGTCAATTGATGCAACTCGCCATTGATTTTTGTCGTGAAGTGGGCTATCAGAAAATTACACTTGAAACCTTTGATGAATTGCAAGCCGCGCTGCATTTATACGATTCTTTTGGTTTCCAACTCACGGGCGAGCGCTTCCACGCCGAGTGGGGCCGCCCCGTCAGGGAAGTGCAATTTGAGTTGGTTTTATCAAATTCGGCCAAATCATAACAAAACACGTCATGAAAACCCTGCTATTGATTATCCTTATGGGTTGGTGCACTTTTTCTTACGCCCAAACCATCACCATTGAAGGGCGTGTTTTGGATGTCTCCAACAATCAACCCGTTCCCTTTGCGGGCGTGGGCATTGTGGGCAAAAGCGTCGGAACGGTGGCTAACGAGCAGGGCCGTTTTAGCTTAAAACTAAGCCAACAATATGCTTCGGAGGTGCTCATTATCAATTGCATGGGGTTTGAATCGTACCAAATCCCCGTCAAAGCCGCCATTCAGTCAAGCCCGCTGGAAATCAAACTAAACGTAAACGCCATTCGGTTGAAAGAAGTGGTGGTGAAGCCGATCAACCCCACCAAAATTATCTACCAAGTCGTAGCGCTCATTCCCCAAAATTATGACCAAAACCCCAGCATTATTGAAGGTTTTTACCGAGAATCTGTCAAACAAGCACAGGTGAATCAATACTTTGCGTTTTCGGAAGGGGTTATTCAACTCTATAAATCCGGCGTGGATACCAACATCCCCGATCAGGCGCGGATGATTAAGGGCCGCAAGAAAGAACTGCCAACGTTGATTGTTACCGCCCAAAATGATACGTGCCCTATTCCGAGTATTACCAACGGACCGTATCTCGGCTATTTTCTGGACGTGGTCCGAGCGCGGGATTTTCCCCTGTATGACTTAAACTCCTACACTTTTGAGTACGACGGCGCACAAACCATCGGAAACACTTTTTTGTACAAAATCAACTTCAAAAACAATTCCGTCACCAAACGCTCAGCTAATCAGCGATTTGCGGCCTACAAAGGGACCCTTTACATCGAAACTGAAAGCCTCGTGGTGGTTAAAGCAGAATACGAACTGAATGATGCCGCATTGCGTCAATACGAACTCAGCTATCCGGGTATACGCCTCAAACACCGTAAATACATCATAAATTATGCCCCTTTTGAGGGCAAATGGTACCTGCACGATGCCCGCGTGGTGAATGACTTTGAGTACGAATATTTTGTCTGGCCCAAAGGAACGCGGCCCAAAAACGCCCCCAAGCGCATTGAAGTGGGGGTCGGGCTCCATAATCAAATGGCTTTTGTAACTACTCACATCAGCAACCGTAACGTGCAAAAATTTCCGTTAAATCAAATTTTGAGAATTGATACCTCTTTTTCGGAACAAAGCATGACCTTTGATGATGATTTTTGGAAGGATTTTAATATTATTGAAGAAGAGGAAAACTAACCCAAAATGCTCCCTTTTCGGAAGGTTTCTTTCACTTCTCGGCAAACGTTTTCCAGAAATTTGGTGTTAAAACCGATAGAGTAGTCGAAAATAGTCCCGCAACCCAACTACAAGCGTCATTTTGAAAGCACTCGCTCACCTCAACAAATACTTAGTTAAATACAAATGGTACCTGATTTTAGGGACTGTTTTCACGATTATTTCCAACCTTTTTGGAATCATTCCCGCCCAACTGGTCCGCTATGCGCTTGATTTAGTGAAAGATACGCTTGATGTGTACTTTCTCTTCAAAGGCTCTTCGCTCCAAGCCAATCTTTACGACATTTTCGCGTTTAGTATCTTACTCTACGGGATTTTGATTCTTATCATGGCCTTACTGAAAGGGATATTTCTGTTTTTGGTGCGCCAAACCCTCATCGTGATGTCGCGGCATATTGAGTACGACCTCAAAAACGAGATTTACGCTCATTATCAGACCCTTCCGTTGAGTTTCTTTCGTCGCCAAAATACGGGTGATTTGATGGCGCGTATCTCCGAAGATGTCAGCAAAGTGCGCATGTACGTGGGTCCGTCCATCATGTACGGCATCAATTTAATCACGCTGTTTATACTGGTCATTAGCTACATGGTTTCGGTCAATGCTAAACTGACGTTTTACGTATTGCTACCACTCCCGATTTTATCACTCAGCATTTATTTTGTCAATACCATCATCATGAAGCGCTCCGAAGAATTGCAGGCGCAACTTTCCAGCGTTTCGACCTACGTTCAGGAATCGTTCTCGGGCATTCGGGTTATCAAAGCCTTTGTCCGCGAACATGAGCAATTGCGGAATTTCGTCAAACAAAGCAACGATTACCGAAATAAGTCACTAAAATTGACCATTGTAGACTCGTTATTTTACCCATTCATCATGGTCCTCGTGGGACTGAGTAACGTGCTTATTGTCTTCGTGGGTGGGCAAGAAATCATGTCGGGCCGACTAACGCCCGGCAACATTACGGAGTTTATTTTGTACGTCAGTATGCTCACTTGGCCCGTCATGGCGCTCGGCTGGACCACCAGCCAAACACAGCGGGCGGCGGCATCGCAGCAACGCATCAACGAGTTTCTGAACACAAAAACGGATTTGGTTTCCACCAAAAACCTAGAACATGAGATTGCGGGGGATATTCATTTCCGCAATGTCAGTTTTGACTATCCCGATACGGGTATCAAAGCGCTCAAAAACTTTAATCTGAGCGTAAAATCGGGGGAAACTGTGGCCATCTTGGGCACGACAGGCTCAGGTAAGAGTACGGTCGCTAATCTGCTCATGCGCCTGTACGACCCCACCGAAGGCGACATTTCGATTGACGGTATTCCTATTAAAGATTTCAAACTGCAATCGCTACGCGGGCAAATGGGCTACGTACCACAAGATGTATTTTTATTCTCCGACAGCATCGAATCCAACGTGTCGTTTGGCTCAACCGAAATGTCGTTTGAAAAAATTGAACAAGCCACCAAAGACGCTGACCTTTACGCCAACATTATTGAGTTTCCCGAAGGATTTAATACCCGCGTTGGTGAGCGAGGCATAACGCTTTCGGGGGGCCAAAAACAACGTCTTTCAATCGCCCGCGCCATTGCCCGCGACCCCAAAATATTGATTTTGGACGACTGCCTTTCTGCCGTAGATACGCAAACCGAAAACACCATTTTGAACAACATGAGCCGCATCATGAAAGACCGTACGTCGGTCATCATTTCGCACCGGGTTTCTTCGGCAAAATTGGCCGATTTCATCATTGTGTTGGACGAAGGGCGAATCGTTGAGCAAGGCACTCACGAACTTTTAATGGACCAAAACGGTGTCTATAAAGAGCTATATGAGAAGCAGTTACAGGGCGAAGAAGTATAAATATCTCATTTTACTTTTTCATCATGGACAAAGTACTTCATACATTGGTGGGCACTTGGTTTATTTGCGTCACCAATTTTCCGATGTGGCTCAAGGGAAACAAAACCCATCCAACATTCAATTATAGCTTGGTTGCCAACAAAGAAAGAACTTTATTGGATGAAGTCAAGTACCGCAAAAACGGCAAGCCAGCGACTATTACAGGCTACGATTTACAAGACTCAACCGACCCAACGACTTTTATCTGGCGTGGAAAAGGGATGTTGAGCCTACTAAAAAGCAAATGGAAAGTGGCGCTACTTGATTCCTCAGGGCAGTGGGCCGTAATATGGTTTTCAAAGACACTATTTACACCCGAAGGTGTGGATATTATCAGCCGAACGCCTACGCTCTCCCCCACCATACTCCAAGAAATCAAAGCCCAAATGGCCAGGGATTCGGTACTTGCTCCCCACCTCGAAAGCCTCAAACCGTTAGAATCAAGATGAAAGACGATTCACACAAACTCTACTATAACATCAACGAAGCCGCCGCCCGCTACGGTTTTGATGCCTCTAAACTGCGGTATTGGGAATCGGTGTTTCCGATGCTCAAACCCGAAAAACGCGGCGGTGACCGCATCTACACATTAGCAGATTTGGAAATTCTCGACGAAATTGTCTACCTCGTTGAGCACAAAAAACACAAACTGTCGGCTGCCCGCCAAATCATGGAATCGGACCGCAGTCAGCGGAGCAAAATAAAACGGGCCATACAACAGTTGGAAGTTGTAAAACGTTACCTCCAAGACGTCAAAGAACTTCTCAAGTGAAAAACAGCATGAAAATAGGCATAACAGCAGGGCTCATTGCGGGTACTTACCTAATCGCAACGTATTTTTGGGGCGAACGCACCCCTACAACCTCCCTCCAAATTGTTCCTGCACTTAAAGCCCTTCCGCGTGCTCAAGCGGCTATTGTTCATTTTGAATTTGAACCTGACCCCAACCGCTACGAAGACCAACAACTCCAATTGCGGATTGAACGCCGCACCGATAATAAATTATACTTGGTCGATGCTTCAAAACCAGAACAGGGCCGCACGACCTATTATGCCCTCAACGGCAGTGTCAACCGAGTGGATGCGCGTCAGCTTACGCAACAACCGCTTTTGCCCAACCGCTGGATTCATCTGGTAAAATACGTCACGGAAGTAACCAATGTAAATTCGGAAAGCTGGCTCACGTCTGCGTTTAACGTGGCCGCTGGACAGGCCAAATACGCCGCTGCCTACGAGGCCATTTTTTGGGTACGGGATTCGTTGGACAAAACCGCGTCAAAAATCGCCTATACTCAGCCGCTTTGGCCCAATAACGAGGCCGTGGGCGACAGTCGGATTTTCAAACAAACACCCGCATTTACGTTGCTTAACAAAAAATACGGTTCTGAATCATTGCCCATTGACGAACCGACTAAGAACCTGCAAAAAGTGAGTTGGAACACTAATTCCACTAAATTTAAACTCCTATATGCGGGTGAAGTGGATGGCTTAATCAAACACATCAAGCCGCGAAATAAGCAGGGAATTACCCGTTTTGATTCAAAACAACTCGACCAAGCAGCCGACTGGTTGGCCAAAAGCACCACTGCCGACGCCTTTTCAGTCGATTTTGAGCCTGGCAAAGCCGAAGAAGGATGGTATTGGGACATGTCAGACCCAAACTTTGGGAAAATTATGTATGAGCTTTCAGATCGGATTTACAAACGCCACGGGAAGTTGTTTTATTCGTGGATCGGTGATGCGCCTTCATTTGGGTTTAAGGGGAAAACCTTCACATTGGACGGATACGCCAACGACAACTGGAGCGCTGGCAAAAAAAACATTGATGATTATCTGGCTATTCATCAAGATGCAAAATCCATCCAAAACGTAAAAATTCCTTATCCGACCATCCTCATGACGGGTTTTGGCTATACCAGCAGCACCGTCAATACCAGTGACGCCACTGATCAACCACCTCAAGTCTGGAAAGCGCCCGTCAACTGGTACCTGCGAACGCTGGATGTGCTCAATCTAAAATCGCTGATTGTGCCTCAAAAAGTAAAATTTCTCAATTTCATTTGGCCCTACGAAGACAAGCCCGCCGACGCCCGGCGCAGCTACACACGGCGATTTAAGGTAGGCAACGGCACCAAAGGCTACATCAGGCAACTAGACAATCGGGTGATGTACCCCATGAATCTTGTGCGGGATGCGGTGTTTATTCACCTTTGTAACCCACGCGTTTTCTACACTAACTACTGGATTTTCGGCCAATCGTACAATCCGTATCAAGCGTTGAGGTATTCCAAAATCAACGGAAATCTTTCGTGTGAATCGCAAAAGACGGGAGGCTATTTTGTATATGAGTACCAAGGCCCAGACCAACCTGCTTGCCCTTCCCTCAACGAAGATTACATCGGCAAAGATGCCCTCGGAATAGCTACTATGGTGCAGGCGCATGAGTTGTTTGCTAAGTATCAGCACATTCTGGACGGCACCCAAACCCGCGAAAGCTATGGTTTTGATTACCAAAGAGCGACACAGGATGCCACAAAAGCGGTTTGGCAAAATGACACGGGCGAGTTTGCGCGGGCTTTCAAACACAATCAGCCCTGGCTACAAGTGTGGAAAAATCCCAAAACGGGCAAACGTCTGCTGCTATTTCAGGACAATTTTGCCGAAGCCTTCGAGCCCGTCACGTTTACGACCACCATCAACGGCAAAAAAATACAGCGAAACGTAGAGGGAAATACGCTGTATTTGGAGGAATTGTAATTACAGGATTTAGAACCTTATCAATCCTGTAATTACTGAAATCCTTTATAAACTACACCGCTACAGGAGCCTTAATGCCCGGCCAGGGCGCATAGCCTTCAAGCGTAAAATCTTCAAATTTAAAATCGAATACGCTTTTTACGGCGGGGTTTAGTTTCATCACTGGCAACGGGCGCAATTCTCGCGATAGTTGCAATTCTACCTGCTCCAAATGGTTGAGGTAAATGTGCGTATCACCGCCCGTCCAGATAAAATCACCGTACTCAAAGCCACACTCCTGCGCAATCATCATGGTCAAGAGCGCGTAACTTGCGATGTTGAACGGCACGCCCAAAAACACATCTGCACTGCGCTGATAGAGCTGGCACGAGAGTTTATTATCTGCCACATAAAACTGAAACAACGCGTGGCAGGGTGACAGGGCCATTTTATTCAAATCGGCTGGATTCCAAGCCGATACAATAATACGTCGGGAATCAGGATTGTTTTTGAGTTGCTTCAACACGTCCTGAAATTGGTCAATGATGCGTCCGTCGGGGGCTTCCCAACTGCGCCATTGCTTGCCGTATACGGGGCCGAGATTGCCGTCGGCATCGGCCCATTCGTCCCAGATGCTCACGCCGTGGTCTTTGAGGTATTTGGTGTTGGTATCGCCTTTCAAAAACCAAAGCAACTCATGGATGATAGATTTGGTATGAACCTTTTTGGTCGTGACCAGCGGAAATCCTTCCTGAAGGTCAAAGCGCATCTGGTAGCCAAATACGCTGATGGTTCCTGTTCCCGTACGGTCAGTTTTGCGGGCTCCGTGGGCTAAAATATGGCGAAGTAAGTCGTGGTATTGTTGCATGGTTGAATTCCTGAAACCTAATTATTCCTCAAACATAAACCTAAAATTGTAATCAGACAAAACGGGGTTTACCATACTCCCTTATCGGCAGCGATCAATTTATAAGCAACTATGGAACGTTTAAACTATAATAGTTGGTTTTTCCATCACTACTAATGATTTGATACACAAGCTCATTATCACTCTTCCATCCTAAAAGAGTGTAAGAGTCTGTTAAGGAATTAACGATTTGATATTCCCTATTATGCTTTATATCTTTGACCCACATCCCTGTTTTTCCACTTCTTCGGCTTGTAAACACCAGTTTTTCAGCAGTCGGATTATAGGTATGGCTGTATTCGTACCAATAAGTTGTATTCTCAAAATCTGTAATTTTAGTAAGCTTATCTCCTTCTTTGCCAATAGTAAACAGTGTCATTTTTGCATTGGCTTCGGGAAAATTACGAATCTCACTAAAATAAATTTTACTGTCGCTCTCAAGCCAATCCAATAAAGATAAGCTGTTGAAGCTGCCGAGATTTTCCTGTCTCAATATAGTGATTTTAGATGTTACTATATTTATTGTTGCTAATGTTATTTCCCCCGCCGGGGACTCATAGAACACCGTTGAACAAAAATCAGAAGTAGGCGACCAAACAACGTTAGATATTGTTTTTTTCCAATTCGTAAGAGCAGTAAACTGATTAGTTTGGGTATCAAATAAATGCAGATTATGACTATCCGCTCTCCCTGCGTTTATTTCTGAGACCTTTAACAAAACCTTTTTTCCGTCAGGAGATATTTTTCCAAAAGCAGGAATTGTGGTTTTCCAAATAAAACGCTGCTCACCTGTTTTAACATCTTGTATCCAATTTGCCCATTTCCCTGATTTACTGCTTCCTGTCAAAACTACTTTACTGTGAACTTTATTGAATAAAGGCTCATTATGAGTAGCCATATATTGATCGCCATCTTTCTCAATAGTATAAATCTGGCCGACAAATGGAAAAATCTCACTTTGCCGAACTGAATCTCCTGACAAAATAATAATATTTGAAGATATCTCTAATTGTAGCTTAGTATAGATAGCTTTTACCCTAATATAATACGTTCGGTTATCCGGTAACGCTAAATCACTTCCGTTTAAATCACCTTTGACAGTATAGGTTTTCGTAAATGAACTTCCATTTTCAGTAGATAAATAAATATCATAGTAGTCAGGCTGATAATAGTTATAAGTAGTGGTATCTCCCCAACATTCCCAACCGCACGCTTTTGATTTACCAATAATCCAATTAAGCGAAACAGGCTGTCCCGAGTTGCCTGTTACTGAAATATAATCCGGGTAAACAGTTTGCCTGCCTTGAGGGTTTAAATCCCCTTTCGATCTACAGCTTATCATCACAAGCATGATAAAACTTATCACCATTCTGGTCATAATATGAAAGTTTTATTTGTGAAACAATGACGTGTTTTGCTGAATAAAAGTGTGGGAAGTAACTCTGTCTCGCTTTGTATAATAAAAATTATACTATCAATTTGTAACACGAATATATGAGGTGTGCGCTTAAAACCCCTACTCTCCCATCAATTCCTTCAAAATCTTTTGGGCCGCGACCGAAATCACCGTGCCGGGGCCAAATACGCCTTTGACGCCCGCTTTGTACAAAAAGTCGTAATCCTGCGGAGGAATAACGCCCCCCGCAATGACCATAATATCTTCCCGCCCAAGCTTTTTGAGTTCTTCAATGAGTTGAGGAACAAGGGTTTTATGCCCCGCTGCAAGGCTAGACGCCCCCACAATGTGTACATCATTTTCAGCCGCCTGACGGGCGGTTTCTTCGGGCGTTTGAAACAAGGGACCCATGTCGACATCGAAGCCCAAATCGGCAAAACTCGTCGCGATGACTTTGGCTCCCCGGTCGTGGCCATCCTGACCCATTTTGGCCACCATGATTCGTGGTCGACGGCCTTCCAGCTCAGCAAAGCGGTCGGTCATTTCGCGGGCAATTCGGAAATTCTCATCGTCCGAAACCTCCGCGCTGTAAACTCCTGAAATAGAACGTATCACGGCCTTATATCTTCCAAAAACGTTTTCCATTGCATCCGAAATCTCCCCCAGTGTAGCACGAACTCGGGCCGCTTCAATGGCCAACGCCAGCAAATTGGTTGTATTGTCCATCCCTCCTTGCTCTCGGCAAGCGTCCGTAATGGCCGCCAGTGCCTGCTGTACTTTTTCAGTGTTTCGTTCGGCCTTTATGCGCGCAAGCTGTGCTACCTGCGCTTCCCGAACGGCTTTATTGTCCACTTCCAACAATTCCAGCGGCTTTACCGAATCGGGTTTGTACTTGTTTACACCCACAATTACATCTTTTCCGCTGTCAATGCGCGCCTGCTTACGGGCGGCGGCTTCTTCGATACGCATTTTGGGTAGCCCAGCTTCGATGGCTTTGGTCATTCCACCCATCTCTTCCACTTCTTCAATCAACGCCCAGGCTTTTTCGGTCAGTTCTTTGGTCAAATATTCGACGTAATAACTCCCACCCCACGGGTCTACCACGCGACAAATATCGGTTTCGTGCTGTAAATATAACTGCGTATTGCGGGCAATTCGCGCCGAAAAATCGGTCGGCAACGCAATGGCCTCATCCAGTGAATTGGTGTGTAAACTTTGCGTGTGGCCCAACGCCGCCGCCATGGCTTCAATGGTAGTTCGGGCCACGTTGTTGAACGGGTCTTGTTCCGTCAGTGACCAGCCCGATGTCTGGCAATGCGTGCGCAACGCCAACGATTTACTGTTTTTGGGGTCAAATTGATTAACAATTTTAGCCCATAGCAATCGCCCAGCCCGCATCTTGGCGATTTCCATAAAATGGTTCATGCCAATCCCCCAAAAAAACGACAAACGAGGTGCAAAACCGTCAATGTCCATGCCCGCCGCCAAGCCCGTACGGAGGTATTCTAGGCCATCGGCCAGCGTATACGCCAGCTCAATGTGGGCGGGAGCGCCCGCTTCGTGCATGTGGTAGCCACTGATGCTGATGCTGTTGAATTTGGGCATAAACTTACTCGCATACGCAAAAATATCGCCAATGATGCGCATACTTGGCGCGGGCGGGTAAATGTACGTATTGCGAACCATGAACTCCTTCAAAATATCGTTCTGGATGGTCCCCGCCAATTGCTCGGGTTTAACGCCTTGCTCCTCCGCCGCCACGATATAAAAGGCCATAATGGGCAGTACCGCCCCGTTCATGGTCATCGACACCGACATTTGGTCGAGCGGAATTTGGTCAAAAAGCACTTTCATGTCTTCGACACTGTCAATCGCTACGCCCGCTTTTCCCACATCTCCCACCACGCGCGGATGGTCGGAATCGTAGCCTCGGTGCGTGGCCAAGTCAAACGCCACCGAAAGTCCTTTTTGGCCGCCAGCCAAATTCCGACGATAAAAGGCGTTGGATTCCTCAGCCGTTGAAAAACCTGCATACTGACGAATCGTCCAAGGTTGCTGGACGTACATGGTGCTGTAAGGTCCCCGCAAAAAAGGCGGAATCCCTGCCCCAAAACCTAAATGTTCTGCCTCCTGAATATCCATTTTAGTAAAGGTCGGCTTCACTTTAATGCCTTCGGCGGTCACAAACGGTTTGCTCGACCCCATTTCCAGATTTGGGGCTTGAATGGAAGAATGTATGTTGAGGAAGTTGGGTTTCATTAGTTGTAGTTCAACTATATATTTTTAGCAATATTTCATAAAAGAAAGGCACAAGTACTTTCAAAAAACGACAAATCACACTCCATAAATATTCACAAACCCGCTCTTCAACTCGGCATCGGGCAGGATTTGTAGTAAATGATGCTTCAAATGCTCGGCGTAATCTTTCATGATAAATTCGAGCGTAAACGGTCCTGCGCCTTCGATGGTAATTGTATTATGTAAAACGGATGGGACTGTATTTTCAATCACGTGCGCAAGTTGTAAGTTGTACGATGCCCACAATGTTGTGAGAAGTTCCCAATTAGCCGACGCATAATGTTGAGCGACTACCCAGTGATTTTGGGCGTATCCTACAAAATGAAGTTGCGGCTGCGCCATGGTTCGCACAAACTTGTGCTGATTATTGCTGGCCGAATCAATCAAGTGACCTAGAATCTCTTTTTTAGACCATTTAATCGGATTCGGTTTGGCAGCCGCCGCTTCATCCGAAATACCTTGTAGTAGCGGCAACACTTGGTTGACAATATCTCTTAACTCATTGGCGGTCTGTATCATTGTTCGAATGTTTGGGCGATACGTTGGGGATGAAGTAATTTAAAAGACACGGCTTCATCGACAGCTTCGGGAGTTGGAGTGTATTTCACTGGCACTTGTTCATCCACCCGAAATTTATTCACGCCTACCATGACGCGCGTTCCCTGTTGAAGGGCGGCAAGTGTATCAGTTACGTTTTGTTCGATTTTATTTTGAATAAAATCCTGCTCGAAAGCTACCAATAAGCCCCCTTTTTCTTCTACTTCCAAAAACAAACTCCAAGCCGCCTCTGCCAATTGTTGGGTTAGGTTTTCGAGAAAATAACTCCCCGCCGCTGGGTCAAGGGTTCTATCGAGGTAACTTTCTTCTTTCAGTAAAATAGAAATATTTCGGGCAATGCGCTCTGAAAACTCATCTGGCGTCCGAAATGTAGCGTCGTAAGCGTGAACGGTCAGCGCATCGCAACCGCCAATTACCGCGCTCATCGCCTCGGTTGTTGCCCGCAACAGATTGGTATTGGGCGTAATGGCCGCATCGTAGAAAGTCGAAGTTTGGGCGTGAACGTAGGCTATTTTAGGTTGTATTCCCCATCCCGTCTGGACTCGTTGCCACAAAAACCGCAGCGCCCGCAGCTTAGCGATTTCCATAAAGTAGTTGGTACCAATCGAAACCGAAAAATAAAGTTTCGAAAAAACGGCATCTACGTCAAGGCCCGCATCGGTCAGCTTATCAGCATACGTCACTGCCGAAGCCAGCGCGAAGGCCAATTCCTGCACGGCATTGGCACCTGCATTGTGAAACACATGGCTACTTACACAGATGGTTTTGAAGCTAGGTGACGCATTTGTGGCGGTGGCTACGGCCGCCAATTTGGCAAAATACGTTTCCGATAGTTGCCCCGTCGTCATCCATCTCGCCAAGCCATCATCTGCCAAGCCGCCTTTCATTTGGTACGCAATAAACGTTTGAAGGGCGCGAATCAAAGCGGTATTTTGCCCGTTGGTTTGGAAGAATATGGGCGTATCGCTAAGTTTAATTCCGTAAAGAAGTTTAGTAAACTCAATCGTTTCGAGGTCGGTATGCCGTAAGTCCAGCGTAAGTGCGTCAACGCCTTTCTGTAAAACCACCAGCATAGCCCCATTGGTAGCCCGCTCACTTTCATAGGTAACTACAGGTTGGTTTAACCAGCCTAATTTCTTTTGTTGAGCCACCTGCAACCTCGTGAGCTGTGTTTCTTCTACCTCTTGGTCGGTATAATACGGCTCCACCACAAAGCCTTCGGGGGTATTCCACAACAATGTTTTGTCGTAGTCTTTACCTTTCAAATCTTTGAGTGCCTGTTGTACCCACGCGTTTTTATCGGATGGCGAAAATTCTGAAAAAAGGGAAAAGTTCATGAACTGTTTATAATAAAAAAAAGTACGTTTTACGTTACTGCAGGTAAAAATAGGAGTTATATTTTGAGCTTTCAACTTCCTGCAAAACAAATACTGTCTTATCTATCCTATCTATAATACAATATTAGCTTGTCACGTTTTAAATTTGCCATTCCAAAAACAAAATCAGTATATTTAAGTCATTGTTTCTAATTCCTTTTTCCTATTTTTGCAACCCTTAATTTAGGGGCGGTTGTGCAAAAAAGGTTTTTAGTGACCTTACATGTATTCGGAGCTAAACGTTAAAAATCAGATTTACTGACACTTAGATAGTACTCTCTCAACATTTTTGGACCGTTTTTTACGAATAACTCAGGATACTCAGTGGATAGTTTTTTTCAACAAGAAGTGGCTGTTGTATGGGAAAAGTGCCTTCAAGTCATTAAGGCCAACGTTCCCGAACAGAGCTTTAAAACCTGGTTTGAGCCGATAGTTCCCTTTCGGCTTGCGGGGAAAACTTTGACCATACAAGTTCCGAGTCAATTCTTTTATGAGTGGCTGGAGGAGAATTACATTCACGTTCTGCGCAGGGCACTCGATCACGCCATCGGTCGCGATGGGCAACTGGAATACTCCATCATTGTAGATACAGGTGGTGACCGGCAACCTCCCATCAAGGTTCATGTTCCGACCACCAACTCACCCGAAGCCGCCGAAGCGCGTCAAAAAGCCGCTTCTGAGCCCAAAAAAGCCACCCCACAGCCTCCGCGTAGCCCAGATTCGTCGGAGTTGGATTTGTACCTCAATCCTACTTATAGTTTTGACAATTACATCGAGGGAGATTGTAACCGCTTGGCTCGCTCGGCAGGCATGGCCGTGGCGCAACGCCCTGGGGTGACTTCTTTCAACCCGTTGTTGATTTATGGCGGCGTAGGGCTCGGCAAAACGCACTTGGTACAGGCCATTGGCAACCACATCAAAGGCCATCACCACGATAAATTTGTGCTGTACGTTTCGTCGGAGAAATTTACCAACCAATTTATCAACGCCATCAAAAGCAACACGCTTCAGGATTTCACCGATTTCTACATGAAAGTGGATGCCTTGATTCTGGACGATGTGCAGTTTTTGTCAGGAAAAGAAAAAACGCAGGATACGTTTTTCCATATATTCAACCACTTACACCAGTCGGGGCGTCAAATCATCATGACTTCCGACCGCCGCCCGAGCGAGCTACAGGGCTTGCAAGACCGATTGCTCTCTCGCTTTAAATGGGGCCTAACCGCCGACCTCCAGCAACCAGATTTTGAAACAAGGATCGCCATTATTCAGCGCAAATTGCAGGCCGAGGGGATTTATATCGAATACAGCGTCATTGAATACATTGCCCACAGCGTCAATACCAACGTGCGAGAATTGGAAGGTGTGATTATTTCATTGATGGCCCAAGCTTCGCTGGTACGCCGCGATATTGACCTCGATTTAGCCAAAGTTGTCATGAAAAACATTGTGACAGCCGAAGACCGAGAAGTCAATATTGATACGATTCAAGAAATCGTGTCGGATTATTACGACGTGAGCATTGCCGATTTGAAAGGTAAAAGTCGGAAGAAAGAGTTGGTTTACCCACGTCAGGTAGCGATGTATTTCGCCAAAGAACTGACGGATTTATCGTTAAAATCCATCGGTTACCATTTTGGTGGCCGCGACCACAGCACCGTCATTCACGCCATCCAGACCATCAGTGATTTGATGGAACAGGATGATTCGGTCAAAGATGCCGTTCAAAAAATTCGGAGTACTTTCAGTTAGTAATCAGACGATTATTCATGTGCCCGTCCTTCTACTTCATCGCTCCCAACTAGATTCCACCCAATGGAATGGTTTTATTGCCGCTTCTCCGCAGCGAATTCTCTACGCCTATTCATGGTATTTGGATACAGTTTCGCCCGATTGGAAGGCGCTGGTATTGACAGAAAATGGCCAATGGCAAGCGGTAATGCCTCTACCTTGTCGCCAAAAATGGGGATTGAAAGTAATACAACAACCTTTTTTCTGTCAATTTTTAGGAATTTTCACCCACTCAAACGTAGATTTTCAGGAAGCATCAAATCTGCTTTTGTCCCAATTAACAACCTCCTTTCGCTACGTTTCTATTTACACTGGCCGCTTTGCTGCGCAAACGGTTTTTCCCAATTCATTAAAAATAAAAAAAGCGAGCAATATAGTTTTGCCGCTGCACCTCCCCTACGCTGTTCTTTTTCAAAACTATTCAAATGACCGAAAAACGAATTTAAAACGCGCACAACAATTCGGCTGGAATCTGCATCAAAGCACTGACATTGAACCGATTATTCAGTTATTTCATAAAAATCATTCCTCCAAAATTGAGGGTGGAGTTTCGGATGAGGCGTACGATTTATTACGAAAACTAACGGTTGTATTAGCGCAAAAAAACGCCCTGCGATTAGTCTATGCCACCAAAGATGAGCGCATTGAAGCGGGTGCACTGTTTGCGATTTTTGACCACCGAATCATTTATCTTTTCAATGCGGCCTCACCTACGGGTCGAAAAGGAAACGGCCGCACGTGGCTGATTGACCAAATCATCCAAGCATACGCCGAAACTGGTTTCGTCTTTGATTTTGAAAGCCCCGAACTTCCTTCTATTGCTTCATTTTACCAAAGTTTTGGAGGAGTAGAAGAAATATATACCCAATTTACCTTCAATGATTTACCTTTTCCGTTCAAGCAAATTCAAAACTGGAGAATTGAAAAGCTAGGCAAAAAAATAAAAAACTCATAATAAACAAGTTAATCACAAAAAAGGGTTAAAAGTCAGGTAGAATCACCACAACTTTTAACCCTTTTAAACTTCTAAATCTTTACTAATTAAAGCGCAGGAATGCGTAAAATCTGGCCTGGATAGATTTTATCAGGATCAGACAACATTGGCTTGTTGGCTTCAAAAATGACCGGATATTTCATCATATCACCGTAGTAATGTTTCGCAATCAAAGAGAGCGTATCTCCTTTTTTCACTTCATGATACTGTGCTTCAGGAGCCGGAGTTTCCACAATGATGTTGTTATCAACCGCCTCTACGCCTTCTACGTTACCGACTGCCAATGCAATCTTCTCAGAATCTTCCTGAGCGGCTACCTCTCCTTCCAAGATTACGGTGTGGCCCGATACTTTTACAATCAATTTATTGTAAGCAAGCCCAAGCGTCTTCACATGCTGTAGTAAAGCGCTGGCTTTTAAGTCAGCGACTTTTTCGGGAGCAGCGGTTTCAACTTCTTTGTCTTTACCAAAGACTTTTTCACCTACTCCTTTAAAAAATGACATGAGTCCCATAATTGTTCGAGATTTTGATTAAGTTTTAGAAAATTTTTACTTGGCAAGACTCAAATCTACCTTTTTTTTAAGTCCTTGCAAATCCTTTGACTATTATTTTACTGTTAGGTCACTTTTAATTTAAGCAACTCATCAATTATGAAAATTTCTTTCTTCAGTTCGAAGTCTTATGATCGCAGCTATTTTAATCGCTTCAACACGTCCTATCAGTTAAAGTTTTATGATACCGATTTGAGCCTCGAAAGCATTGATCTACTAAGTGACAGCCAAGCGGTTTGTGTGTTTGTAAACGACCAACTCAACGCCGATGTCATTAAGCAGTTAGCCGCCAAAAACGTCAAAATAATCGCATTGCGCTGCGCTGGGTTCAACAATGTGGATTTACAGGCCGCCAAAGCCCACGGAATTGCGGTGGTGCGCGTGCCAGCGTATTCGCCCCACGCTGTGGCCGAACACGCCGTAGCCCTCATCCTGACGCTCAACCGCAAAACGCATAAAGCCTACAACCGCGTACGTGAAGGGAATTTTTCGCTCGAAAGATTGACGGGCTTTGACCTGTTTGGCAAAACGGTAGGCGTAATCGGAACGGGAAAAATCGGCGAAGCCTTTGCCAAAATTATGAAGGGCTTTGGCTGCCGGGTATTGGCTTATGACCTGCAACCCCACCCCGATTTGGTCGCTCTTGGCATTGAATACGTTGCTTTAGACGCCCTGTTTACCGCCTCCGACATTGTTTCGCTGCACTGTCCGCTTACGCCACAAACCAACCGCCTCATCAACGCCGACACCTTGCAACAAATGAAACCCAACGCCATGCTTATCAATACCAGTCGGGGTGGGTTGGTGGATACGAGCGCGGTGATAAAAGCCCTCAAAACGGGGCATTTGGGTTATTTTGGCATTGATGTATACGAGCAGGAGGCTGATTTATTTTTTCATGATTTGTCAGAAAGTATCATTCAAGACGACATGCTGATGCGTTTGATGTCGTTTCCAAATGTACTTATCACTTCCCATCAGGGCTTTTTTACGGAAGAGGCCTTGTGTCAAATAGCGCAGGTCACGTTCCAAAACATTCGCGATTTTGAGGCTGGTCAACTGAATCCCTCCACCACATTAGTACAACCATGATTGAGTACAAAACCTTTATAAATCAACTTCCCGAGGCTGTTTTAGAAGCAGTTCTAACGCTACATTTTCAGGTTTTTGACGGGCAAGAACGCACCCAACTCATTAGAGAAATCAACGAAACCCCTCACCTTTTGACCCTCATTGCGTACGAAAACGATGAGGCCATCGGCTACAAAATGGGCTATCGACGCAAGGAAGGACATTTTTACAGTTGGTTGGGCTGCGTATTGCCCACCCACCGAGGTCAGGGAATTGCGGGTCATTTAATGGAGCTACAACACGAGTGGTGCCGCGCCAACGGCTACCACACAGTACGCACCATGACCTACAACAAATGGCGCAACATGTTGATTTTAAACCTGAAGCACAACTTCAACATCGTGGGCATACTGGCCGATAATGCTGGTACACCTAAGATTGTTTTGGAGAAAAGTTTGAATTAATTACGGTTATTTCAATATATATATATCACTTCATCAATGAAAAAACACCTATTTTTCTTTCTCCTCTTTATCACTGTTTTACAAACAAAAGCCCAACCTTCGGCCGTACAAAATGCCAAGGTGGACAAAAAACTAACGGCGCAACTTCAGGAAGCCATCAAAGGATTTAGGGGCGATGTGGGCGTGTATGTACGTAATCTAAAAACCAATAAAATTGTCGAAATCAACGCCGATACGCTGTTTCCTACGGCGAGCATGATTAAAGTGCCGATTCAGTGCGGGCTGTTTGACAAAATCGCCAAAGGAGAACTTCGCTACAACGCTATTCTTACCTACAAAGACTCGTTGCATTACGAAGACGATATTGTGGGTTCGTTGAAAGACGGGGCTAAAATTCCGCTCAGCGAAGTGGTCATGCTTATGGAAACCGTCAGCGACAATACGGGTAGCCTTTGGTGCCAAGCCTTGGCAGGTGGCGGAAAATCCATCAACGAATGGCTCGACAAAAACGGTTTTACGGCCACGCGCGTCAACTCGCGTACGCCCGGGCGCGAAGCCAACCGTACCCGCTACGGCTGGGGCCAAACCAGCCCCCGCGAAATGGCCGAATTGTTTGCCATGATTCGACAGGGCCGCGCCATCAGCCCCGACGCCTCCGACCGGATGTACCGCAACCTCACCCGCCAATACTGGGACGGCGAAGGGCTTTCACAACTCCCGCCCGACATCAAAACGGCCTGTAAAAACGGAGCCGTCAATCGCTCGCGCTCGGAGGCAGTGCTCGTCCACGCCCCCCACGGCGAGTATGTGTACTGCGTCATTACCAAAAACAACCTCGATGAAAGCTGGACTTCTCAGAATGAAGGCTATGTTTTGTTGCGCAAAATCAGCAAACAACTCTGGAATTACTACGAACCTAAGTCCAAATGGCAACCGCCCGGCAATTTTGAAAAATGGTATCAGGAAGCTGTCGAATAACGTTTTGGGGTTTCTTTGATAAGGACTCTCGTTAATTTATGTCGGTATTTTCAGCAAGACTTTGCCTTTTAAAGGTGTTTATCATTTTTGCTTAAATCACTCCACCCGACTATGAAAAAACACTGTTTCCTAGTTTTGTTTTTCCTGATTTCATGGATTTTTGCTACCGCCCAGGTTCCTGGTTCGGTGGTGGCATACAGTCCGGCGGCCTCGGGTTTATACATCGGCTCCCCTAGTATTTGTATTTTATCCAACGGCGATTATCTGGCATCGCACGATTTGTTTGGCCCGAAATCCAATGAGTTTGAACGCCCAAACTCCCGAATTTATCGCTCCAAAGACAAAGGCAAAACATGGACCCAGATTTCTGAAATCAACGGTCAATTTTGGTCAAAACTCTTCGTGCATGAAAAAGGGTTATATTTCATGGGAACGAGTAAGCACCACGGCAACACCATCATCCGAAAATCTACCGACGGCGGCGTGACTTGGACCGAGCCAACCGACGGCGAAAACGGCCTACTTTTAGCGGGCGAATACCACTGCGCACCCATGCCACTGATTGAACACAACGGCCGCCTCTGGCGCGCCATGGAGGATGCTATGGGCTCCATCAAAAAATGGGGGAAACGCTACGGTGCTTTCATGATGTCCATCCCCCTGGGGGCCGACCCCATGAAGGCTGCCAACTGGACAAGCAGCAACGTATTGCGTTATGATTCGACCTTGCTTAACGGAAATTTTGGCGCCTGGATTGAAGGAAACGCCGTCGTAGACCCCACAGGGCAATTGTGGGATGTGCTACGCGTAGATGACAAATCAACGTTGGAGGAAAAAGCCGCCTTCGTAAAAATCAGCGCCGACGGTAAAACCGCCACCTTTGATTCTAACACAGGCTTTGTCAAATTCCCAGGCGGGAGCAAAAAATTCAGCATTCGGTACGACCCCAAATCCAAACTATACTGGACCATTGCCAATTATATTCCGCAGGAAATCAAGGCCGCTAATCTAGGTAAAAACCCAGCGAGTATCCGTAACACCCAAGCGCTTTTCAGTTCCGAAGATTTGCGTAATTGGGACTTACGAACCATTCTTTTGCAACATCCAGAAATCATCAAACACGGCTTCCAGTACGTAGATTGGCTTTTTGAAGGCAAAGACATCATCTTCCTATCTCGCACGGCTTTCGACGACGGCCAAGGCGGCGCCCACAACAACCACGACGCCAATTATCTCACATTCCACCGGATCAAGAAATTTCGGAAGATGGGGGTAAAGGAATAAAAATTTGAAATAGTAAAAAATAACTGGCTATTATTTACATTATGGTCAATTCTGATGGTGATTATTGGTATGGCCTTGGAGCCTGTTATTCAAAACCTATTGGGTACAGGGAATATTGGCAAATAACTTCTATTATCCTACCGATACGTCAGCGTAACGTAATAAAAACCGCCGATCTGCGGACCGCCGAGGATAGAGTAATAATAGCGGTTGAGGAGGTTGGTGCCGCCGAGTTTGAAATCCACTTTTTGTTTAGGTAATGAATAAGTAATCTGTCCGTCAAAAACGTTGATGGCAGGCACATTGCCGTTGACCAAAAACGATTGGTAATAGAATTGACTTTGGTGTTTGTAGCTAAGTCCAAAACCAATATTTTTAAACAAATTGGCGTGGCTAACGGAGACATTGGTCATCCATTGCGGGGTATTAAATCCATCTTCCAAGCCGTCATTTGCTTCTTTGCGGTCGAGTTGGGTGTAAGTGGCATTGACGGACACAAACCACCCCTGCGTAAACCGATACCGACCACCAAGACTCGCCCCATAATTGCGAACAATGGTTTTGGAATTGGTCCAGAGGCGATAACGCTGCTGTTTGGAGCGGTCGAGCATGATATAACCTAGCGAATCTGGCGTAGAAACATTCGGGATATTGGCTTCTACCTGCGCCATAAAATCTTGGTAGCGATTGTAATAAAAGTCTGCGTCAACAAACAAACGTTTCTGAAAAAACAGGCCTTTGTAGCCGATTTCAAAAGAACGAATAAACTCCGGACGGAGGTAGGTATACGTATTGCGTTGCAGAAGGCCGAGGTTGGCTTTGACCAAACTGTCGCGTTTGCTTACGCCCAACCTGTTCACGCCCGCATTTACCGCCGCCTGAAATGCATCAATTGACGTGCGGATATAGGAGTTCTCAAAAATTCCCTGGGACATCACCGGCAAGCCACCCACCCGTTTCACGCCACCGCTGTTGATGTTGGAAAAACCCTCAAAAATGCTCGGAAAACGGTACCCGCTTTGGTATGACGCCCGAAAGTAGTGGTTTTGGATTGGGGAATACACCGCCGTAAATCGCGGATTAAGTTTGGTGGTAAAATAATCGGCTTTGTCGGCGCGTAGCGTAGCCCCAAGTTTGAGTTTTTCACCCAAAAGCACCTTGGTGATTTGCACAAATCCACCCGTTTTTCCATACGTCAGATTTTGGCTATCGCTGACCGGATTGATGAAATAATTTCCGTCGGGCACAATGGCGTAGGTGCGGTGGTCAAAGCCCGCCAATATCTCAATCCCTGTGTGTTTTCGCCATTTTTCAAGCCATTCTTCCGTCAGGTTCCATTGTCCTTCGGCGTGGTACAACTTAGCTTTGACCCGCAACGCTGCGCCCACGTCCCAGTTGTTGATATTCTGCAAACGAGTTAAACTATTCGTAAAAGCCTCAGTGCCAGGCTGCGGGCGGCCCGCGTCGGCAAAAGTACGGGCTTCACGCAAGGCATCAGCCAAGGGAGATTGGTTTTGTACCTGCCGAAAACGCGTTTGAAAATCGACAAACCATTGATTATCTGACTTATATCCACGGTCAATATTCTCCGCCATCGAGCGAAGATTGTAAGAATCTCCCGTATTTTCTGTAGTAACATACGCCCGAACCTGAAACGCCCGACCGCGCAGTTGAAAAGCGTGCTGTTGCAACAAATAGTTGGCTAACTGAAAGCGATTGGAGCGTTGGTAGACGTTATTGAGGTAGGCAATCCGATACGTGTAGCTCAGTTCAACGGCTTTCGTAGGACGGAAATGCAGGCCCGCATCGGCCTTTAGGTTTTGAAAATGATAATCAACCACGTCCGATTCATTGTAACCGGTACGCGCCACGAAAATGTTGCGGTTGGCCAAAGTCAGCGTACGCCGATTGGCCGACTCGTTGCCGTAGCCGCTTACAGGGTCGAAAGCGGGATTGTCGGCCCCCACCAGCCCCGCAGATGCATTGATGTTGGGGGAAATATCGGCGCGGTCGGTGGCTCGCCAATCGTAACCTTTGGTAAACGTCCCGTTGATTTTAAACGCCCAATGGTCGTTCCAAGCGTGGGCGTAACGCAGATTGCTTTCGTTAAACAATTTGGCCGTTATACCCTTATCATTCAGGTGATTTACTCCTACTTTTTGCTGAAAACTCAAGCCCAAATGTTCAAAAGGGTTTTTGGTCTGGAAATTTGCTAAGCCGTTGATAGCATTCATTCCATACAGCGCTGAGGCTGTTCCGGGAATAATTTCAACGCTCAGTATATCCAAATCGCTCGGTCCGAGCGCATTGCCGACGGGCGCGCCAATGTGCGGTGACTGGTTATCAATTCCGTCAATGAGCTGGGCAAAACGCACGTTTGTGGTATTGGCAAAACCTCTGGTATTAAGCACCTTAAACCCCAAACTCGGCACAATCAGGTGAACACCTTTGATGTTTTCGAGAGCATCAAAAAACGAGGGTTGCGCCGAACGGCGAAAATCCTGCATTATTACTTTTTCAATACTTACGGGCGATTTCAACAGACTTTCTTGCAAACGCGAAGCCGAAATAACCACTTCGTCTAACCGAAAAATACGGTTTTGTAGAGACGTGGTATCTTCCGTCTGCGCGCCAACGCTAAACGAAAATACCGACATTCCAATAAACGTTATGAACCACCCAAGTCTCATTCAGAAAAGCGTTATTTCTTCAAAGATATAACGCTTTGGGGAAAAGACAAAATCGAAATTCTATTATAAATACCCCCGCGCCTGCAATTGAAACAGTTCGGCGTAGCGGCCCTTATTATCCATCAAACTTTGGTGACTTCCCGACTCAATGAGTTGGCCGTTTTCAATCACAATGATACGGTCAGCCATGCGAACGGTAGAAAAACGGTGCGAAATCAAGAGCGCCATTTTTCCTTTGGTCAAGTCCGCAAAACGTTGAAAAACTTCATATTCGGCGCGGGCGTCGAGGGCGGCGGTAGGTTCGTCCAAAATCAACAATTCAGAATCTCTCATGTAGGCTCGGGCAAGGGCGATTTTTTGCCATTCTCCACCCGAAAGCTCCACCCCTCCGCTGAAATGCCGTCCCAACACTTGTTGCAAACCGTCGGGAAAACGCTTAATCAGCGCCGACGCCAAGCTGCGGTCGGCCGCCGTTGCAATACGTTCAAGGTTATTGAGTTCGTCAATATCTCCGACGGCAATGTTGCTCTGGGCGGTCATCATTAAGCGGATGTAATCCTGAAAAATGACCCCAATGTGGTGCTGTAATTCTCCTAATTCATACTCCCGTAAATCGCGCCCTTCGAGCAAAATACGCCCTTCGGTGGGGTCATACAAGCGGGTGAGCAACTTAACCAGCGTCGTTTTTCCCGCTCCGTTTTCGCCCACTATCGCCAATTTTTCTCCTGCTTTCAACGTAAAATTAAGGTTTTGAAACACCCATCTTTCAGCTCCAGGATACTTAAAACTGACATTTTCAAAAACAAATCCTTTTTGAATATTGGAAGGAAAAGGAAGCGGTTTGGGAGGAGAAACCACTTCGGGTCGTAAGTCAAAAAATTCAAAGAAATCTCGTAGGTACAAAGTCCCCTGAGAGATGGACGTAAACCGGTTAAGAATACCTTCAAGCGAAGCTTTCAACTGCCTAAAAGACCCCGCCAAAAAAGTAAGGCTCCCAATCGTAATGACTCCCTTAATGGTTTCAATACCGATAAAAGCGTAGGCTCCGTAATAGCCCGCCGTGCCCACAGCCGCCAACAGCGCCCCCCAAACTGCACGACGAATGGCTAACTTTCTGTTTTGAAGGTAATAAGCCGTTGATAATTCGCGAAAACGTTCCGTCAAAAAGCCTGAGAGGCTGAATAATTTCATCTCTTTGGCATAGACATTGCTCGCTCCGATGTAACGTATGTAGTCCAATTCACGGCGTTGGGGCGTCCATTGATACGACAGCGCATAACTCTGCGAATTGAAATAAAACTCCCCAAAAAAGCCCGGAATAATACTTAGCACCAAAATCAAAATCAACCAAGGGCTAAACACCGCCAAGCCGCCAGCCAAAAAACCAATGGTAATAATATCCTGCACCTGCGCTAATGTCTGTGCCAACAACGCCGTCCGCCCCACCGTCTGTTGGCGGGCGCGTTCGAGCTTATCGTAAAAAATCGGCTCCTCAAATTGGGTCAAATCAAGCGTTGCCGCGTGTTGCATGATTTGAATCGACGACCGATTGGCGTGCAAATCGCCCAAAAGTCCATCCAATAGCCCTGTCATACGGTTCAGAATATCGGAGCTCATCGCCAACGCCAGTTCCATCCCAATCAACGCCAACAAATGCCGCGTATCTGTGGAATGCGTATTGATTAGCAATACTACTTCATCAATGATCAATTTCCCCAAATACAACGTCAAAAACGGAATCACCGACCGAATGAGTCTTAAGCCCACATTGGTCGCCGTCATCCACGGCTGCGTATGCCAAATTTCTTTTAAAAACAGCGGTAAGTATTTAAGTGCCAGTATTCTGGCTTTGATGGTGGGGAGTTGATGCTTATTTTTTTGGGCCATTGTGGGTGATTTTCGATTGCCAAGGGGCAAATGTTGACTTTACAGCAACAGAAACGAGTCGCAATTAGTGCCGAAAAATAAACGGGCCGCTTATCGAACAGGTTATCTGAATTACTTTGGTAAAAAAATCAGAAAGAAACGTATAAAACAAGAAGACCTACTACGCTTTGGGAAATCAATGAGCACGGAGGCACAAGCCATGGACAGCAAAAACTATCAATTATTCTTTGTCAAAGACCTCGCGGATTTTCCCGATGGCACCCTCTTTGAGTTAGAAAATCAACTCTACAGCCACGCGCAAATCAGCAAAGCTGCCAACGAAAAAAGGCAAGAAATCGCCGATTGGGAATACGAAACCAAAGGCTATTTACTACCCGACCGTGGCGACGGTGCTCAGGCGATTTTGGCCGAGGAAAAAGTCATCGTTTGCGCTCCTTTTTCTCAAAATTTCTCTCCCCTCAAAGGACGAATCCAGATAACAAAAACGACGACCAAAAGTCTACGATTTCCCGATGCCCCCGCCCCATCCAACGTTCCGGTGGGGATACTGACCCGAAATCAAGTTTCTGTTTTTCAGAATATCCATTTTCAGCGGCTCCTCATTGAACTGAATTCAGAGCCTTTTGAAATAGAACAAATCAGCGTTCTCAACAAAGTAAAGGGACTTGAAACTGAATGCTATTACGCTCCCAATCCCAAAAAAGAAAATGGAAAATGGATTATTAGCTGTGAATTCAGCCACATTATGTTTGGCTTTTACGAAGTTCAGGTTCAATTTACCAACGGCTGGTATTACAGCATCGACCTCATCAAACATTTTCCCGAAGAAGTAAAAGAAAAATACCCTTTTTCGGATCAATTTTCCGCCATCTCTGGCCAACGGGCCGTTTTTACGCCGATTCCCGAAATTGGGTTCGACGTTTCCAAGTATGATTTATCCAACCATTCCAACGCTGTAATGAGCACCAACGAATTAGGTTTCAGCGATGAGCTATTAAATGATGCCATGGAATTGAGCATCGAATGGGGCGAAAATTACCGCAAACCCATTTACGAACGGTTGCACAAAAAATACCCTGAAATCAACGCCGAAACGGCCGAAAAAATCCAAAAGCATTGCCGTGAAGCGGAATCGTACATCTATGCATTAGGCGAAAGAGAGCTCAACAGCGAAATTTCAGAAGCCGATATTGTTCCGCTGGCTCAACGAAAATATCCTTGGGTAAAAGCGAAACACTGGTATCGGCTGAAAAATATCGCCATGTTTTACGCCCGAAAGTAAAGGAGGTGATTGTGTAGTCGCTCGTGTTACATAGTTTTCAGGGATGATGATTGTTCGATGACAAGTGAAAGTATAAATCTTTATCAATCACTACAATAAAGGGTGTATTATCTATAACGTCTAAAAACTTACTAAGTTCTTTAAGTTCTCCCTCTCTGAGTCGCTCGTCTTCATCAATTCTGACTTTTAGAAATCTAATTATAGATTCTCCAATAAAAAGGAAGGGTTGTGATTCTTCCTGCAAAATTAACATCTGTTGATAGTTAATAGTTTTATGAGCCATTATGTAACCTAGTAATGCTTCTTGCTTCAAAACTTTAAGTTCGGCTGGAGTAATTATTTTCTTCACAGGAATACCAATTCGCTCTAGTTCTTTGAGTCTATATTTACTGTAAAGATATTTCTCCAAAATGTGTGCCTTGACTTCCTCTATGTTTGTGTTGAGCCAAATATTTCGATCCTCATCAGAAAAGCAACTATCAGTCAATACCAACTTTTTAACTTTAGTTGAATCTTTAAACAATTTCTTTACAGCGGCTGAATCATATGCCCATTGCCAATCCAAGGCTAAAATGTAGAAAAGTTGTTTATCTTCTTTCATAGTTGTTTCCGTTTGATGAGGAGAATCACACCCTATCAGATTTAATACCATTACAATAATACCAACTGAAAGGGTAAATTTAATTTTGTTCCGCTAACTTTATGATATTATTCATTTGCTGTAGTTTTAGCCTCTTTGGATAGATAGATCATTTTTTCAAATCAAGCGCCCCTGCCTTTTTTAAAATTATTGCATTTTTGTTCAAATCCATAGAAGCCGTTGGGGTATTTTTACTCCAAAGCATCATACCTTCACTTATTTATTTAATGCGCCATAACACCTGCAAAGGTGTAGCTGTTATGGCGCATTTTGTGCTCTAGGCGCTATTCATTTGTAAAAAAAGGGAGGGTAGCTAGATTTTTTACCCACAGGGACTATCCATATACACCAAACACATTATAAACCCCAAACATTTTGCTTTAACAGTTAATTGTTCAAACGACATGTTATAAATCCGGATACTTATGAAAAAATACCTTTGGGGACTGGGTGGGCTGGCGTTGGCCAGCTCTTTGTTGGCAACTTATCAAAACGACAACCCAAGTCGCGGGGCTCAAACAGCCCTCGACAGTGTATACGCCACCCTCACGCAGGAACAAAAACATGAATTGAAATACGCCGTAGGTGCTTTGGAAGTAGCCGACGGGCTGGAAGCCAATCTGTTTGCTTCTGAGCCGATGATTACCAACCCGACCAACATCGACATCGACCACAAAGGTCGAATCTGGGTGTTGGAGGCCTACAACTACCGTCCGCACATTACGGGAAATGCTACCCACAAAGAAGGCGACCGCATCATGATTCTGGAAGATACCAACGGCGACGGCAAAGCCGACGCCAGTAAGGTATTTTATCAAGGGCCCGAAGTCAACGCGCCCTTGGGGATTTTGGTGATGGGCAACCGCGTGCTGGTTTCGCAAAGCCCGTACGTGTGGTTGTTTACTGACGAAAATGGTGACGACAAAGCCGACAAAAAAGAAATCATCTTCCAGGGAGTTAAAGGCGAGCAGCACGACCACGGAATGCATGCTTTCACCTTCGGGCACGACGGAAAATTATATTTTAACTTCGGAAACGAAGGGAATCAACTCCTCGACGGCAAAGGCCAACCCGTACTGGACCAAGACGGACAGCCCATTGACCGCAAAAAATACAAGCAGGGAATGGTGTTTCGATGCGACCAAGACTTCAAGAATGTAGAGGTGCTGGGACACAATTTTCGTAACAACTACGAAGTAGCCGTAGACAGCTACGGCACCATGTGGCAGTCAGACAACGACGACGACGGCAACAAAGGGGTGCGTATCAACTACGTAATGGAATACGGAAACTACGGCTACACCGACGAAATGACTGGTGCAAGCTGGAGCGCCAACCGGACCAACATCGAATCAGAAATTCCGCTCCGCCACTGGCACCTAAATGACCCCGGTGCCATCCCCAACCTGCTCCAAACGGGTGCGGGCTCGCCCACGGGGATGTTGATTTACGAAGGCGATATGCTGCCCAAAGTATTTCAAAACCAGATGATTCATTGCGATGCAGGCCCCAACGTGGTTCGCTCGTATCCCGTTGAAAAAAGCGGGGCGGGCTACAAAGCAAGCATCGTAAATGTACTCTACGGAAAGCGTAATCAGTGGTTTCGCCCGTCGGATGTATGCGTGGCCCCTGATGGTTCACTCTTCGCCGCCGACTGGTACGACCCAGGGGTGGGCGGCCACCAAGCTGGAGATTTGAACCGAGGCCGCATTTACCGCGTAGCACCTGCCAATACGGCTTACAAAGTGCCTACGTCGGATTTCAGCACTTTAGAAGGAGCGTTAAAAGCGATTCAAAGTCCCAATGTTTCAGTACGTTATATGGCTTGGAACAAAATCCATAGCCTTGGGCAAAGTGCCGAAAGTGACCTCGTAAAAATGTATCAAACCTCCCCCAATCCCCGCATGAAAGCCCGGGCGTTGTGGTTGTTGACGAAACTTTCCAACGGCACTAAGTACGTAGAACTTGCCTTAAAAGATAGCAACCCTGACATTAAAATCACGGCCATCCGCGCCGCCCGGCAGATTACCGCCAAAGGTGTATTGCCATTGTCGATTGAACATTTGAACACCTTAGCGGCTGACCCCGACGCGCAAGTACGTCGCGAAGTAGCTTTGGCGATTCGTCACATTAGCGACGATTTAGCCGCCGACGTGTGGGCCCAATTGGCCACCCGTTACGACGGAAAAGACCGCTGGTATTTGGAAGCCCTCGGGGTGTCGGCCGATGGTCAATGGGATAAATTCTACAACGCATGGCTCAAAATGGCGGGGTCCAATCCAACGGCCACCCCCAAAAACCGTGACATTGTGTGGCGGGCGCGTACGGCCGCATCGGTGCCGTTGCTGGCTTCGTTGGCAGGGGATAACAATGTTCCGCTCACCGACCGTTTGCGCTATTTCCGCGCGTTTGATTTCAATCCTGGCGCCACCGAAAAATCAAACGCTTTGTTGGACATCATGAAGGGCAATACCGACAATGACGTGGCTAAATTGTGTCTGCGCCATTTAGACCCAGGCTTTGTCAAAACGTCGCCTGTGGCGCAGCAATCCCTTCAAAAACTGTTGGATGCTAGTTTTGGAACCTCCGAATACATGGATTTGGTGCAACGCTTTGAGCCTGTTTCGGAGTCAAAACGACTTTTACAGGTGGCCACTGAAAAGCCCATGCAACGCGACGGCCGCGACGCCGCTCGTCAGTTGTTGAAGTTAGAACAGGCCCCACTGTTGTGGGCTACCATCAACGGTAAAGATGCCACCAAAGCACAGAGTGTGGTCACTTCTTTACGGAGCGTGGGCACCAAGCAGTCCATCGACATGCTAAAGGCGATTGCCCTTGACCCCAAACGCACCAAAGCCCTCCGGGCCGAAGCAACGCGGGCGCTGGGTGGTAGCATGGACGGTGAAGATTTGGTATTGGCGCTGTTGAAAGAAGGCAAATTTAGCGGTGATTTAAAAGTCGCTGCCGTGCAGGGTGTGAGCGGGGCTTGGCGCAAAAATGTAAGAATAGAAGCCGCCAAATACATAGATGCCGCCCCCAGCAAAGCTGGGAAAAAACTCCCGCCCGTAAGTGAGCTGATGGCTATGACGGGCAACGCCGCCAACGGGCAAAAAGTGTTTGCCAATTACTGCGCTATCTGCCACCAAGTCAACGGTGAAGGCAACGATTTTGGGCCTAAATTATCAGAAATTGGCAGCAAATTGGGCAAAGATGGTCAATATATGGCTATTTTCTACCCAAGTGCCGGGGTAAGTTTCGGTTATGAAGGCTACGAAGTAAAGTTCAAAGACGGCACAACCACCGTGGGGATTGTTTCGAGCAAAACCGAAACCGATTTACTGCTCAAATTCCCCGGAGGCACCACCCAAAGCTACAAAATGAGCCAAGTGACGTCGATGAAAAAAATGGATGAATCGCTCATGAGCGCGGGCTTGCACGAAGCCATGAGTCAACCTGAATTGGTGGATTTGGTGGAGTATTTATCGAGCTTGAAACGGAAGTAATTTTTAAGCAAAGTTTAAGCCACATTTAAGTACTTTTTAAGGATTAATTTGGACATTTGACACAATCAAACGAAAAGCTATCACGTAAGTCGAAATTCTTTTTCGTTTTTTGTGGTGTTATATATACTCAGATACCCGACGTGCCAATCCAAGTGCGCGTCGGGTATTTTATTAAGGCTATTATTGAAACTTTCTGTAAATTATTTATTTTATCATATTTGTTATTGATATAGTATCAATCAAGGCAAAAAGTAAATATGCGTAGAGTATGCTAAATAGAGCTTCATTTTTCTTAATTGCTTTACTAATAGGTTGTCAGGCCAAAGACGAGCCTATTTCATCCATTCACCTCCCACTTACAATTGTGAAGGGTTATGGGCCATTTATACCAGCATTTTCATTGCTTACCAAAGAACATTCTTCTACAGACCCTGCTGGGGCAGGTTGGGTTAAGACTTATTTGCCAATTACAGGAACACCTGCTAAATGGCGAAATGTAAGCAGATCTATGATTGTGCTTAACATCAGACAATTAGTTTATCAGAATTATGTTTCAGGAAACATTTCTTTAGAGATGTACAGTTACCTACAAAAATCATGGCAATGGCAACCAGACGAGCTTAAACTTTCTAAAAAACCAATTAAATGCTACGTATATGTTATTTGGGGAATAAATTCTGAAGGAAATTGGATGGCTATGGTTGACACCAACAACAATCTTGACTTCAGCGACGAAAAAGCGTTTTATCCCGAAATATTGGAACATAATAATAAAAATGTTTCTTCTACTTTAAATGAACAAATCGTCAAGTATCAAGTGTATCAAAACAATCAAATAATAGACGCCGAAATTCCAATCGTTATTAAACAATTCGACGGAAATCAATTCGGGTATAATTTCCCTCAATATGCCAAAGTTGAATTGATTCAGAAAGGGCAAAAGCATGAATTGGCCGTTGTAACGAGTGGTTTAACCAGTGCTCATTTTGAAAACGCAAGTATTGTAGAAATGGATGGCTCGGTGCAAAATAAAGTAATCGAAGACAACGAACTAATTGAAATAGAGCAATATATCACCCTTGGAGGCTTATTAGGGACAAAATACAAAAATAAAGGAGTGGATTTATTCAATAATACAGTAAAATTAGAAGGAATACCCTCTGATGTGGTTGTGTATTCTACACAAGTAGGCTATCTATTTCAACCATTTTCAGCCAAAGAGTTTTCCACTAAAAAAACCATTTCATTGGAAAGTCTCAAAGGCAAATATGTACTTATTGATTTTTGGGGAACTTGGTGTAGAGGTTGCGTGGAAGAAATCCCTAATTTGGTCACAATCTACAAAGGTCTTGATAAAAGCCGTTTTGAATTTATCGGAATTGTTGGGGAAGATACTTCTGAAAAATTAAGGAAATTCATTGATAAAAACGGGGTAACTTGGCCCCAAATTTTATCTGATAATTCTAATAAATTGATTGAAATTTATAAAATAACACGCTTCCCTCAGACAGTTCTCCTTGACCCAAGCGGGAAAGTAATTGCAAAAGACTTGAGAGGAAAAGAACTGGAAATAAAATTAAATGAAATTGCCCTTAAGAAAATATAACAGGCCTTTTAACCTATGCTAAAACCATCTTTTTTGTACGTTTCCCTACTCTGCTGTCTTTACGTAAAAGCATCCATAGGTCATCAATTGCCTCTTTTTCTTTCAAATCCTCTTGGCCTCAATCCCCGCGTGCAGGCGTTGGCATTCATGTATCCCGCACAGGCACAACTCATTTTTGATGCAAGCAACGAAGCCAATGCCTATACCGACCAATTTTTTGGGGCAGGGGCACAAAGCCAAAATGACAACAGTTCCAACGCCTTCCGGCATTCGCTCTGGAATGCGCTTGCGGTCAAAAAACTGAAAGATGCCGGTGCGAACGATGCTACGGCCAACGACATTGTCCAGCAATTTACGTCAGCCTATGAATACAATGATGCAGGGACGGCGCTGGTCAAAACGGCCGCTTCGGCCATGGATTTGCACAATAATTTGGTGGGGCGCTCCTTTAAAAACTACACGACCATTAATCAATTGCTGGACAGTCTATTTCTAAAAGCCATTGAACCTAAAGTGATTACGGCTACCCTCAGTCAAATTTTGACGAGCCACAATGCCGATGTCAATACTGCGTGGAATCTGTTAGAAAACACCGACAGTTCCAACTTAGAAGTAAGTCGATTTTTGGTTAGAATTGACCCCTGTACCGTTTCTTTGCTATTGACTCACTCCATCGCCAACACCGTCAAATTTGAGGTCAGCACCTTCATTCAGGCGCAGAATACCCTTTCTTCTACGGCCAAAGTCACCTACGACGCCCAAAATTACGTGTTATTGAATCCAGGATTTAAAGCAGACCAAGGCAGTACCTTTGCTGCGTATGTGGATGGATGCGGCAATAAGTAGGGCTTACATTGGCTGATACCGGGTATCAAATTAGCTCAATCTACCGTAATGGCCACATTTCCCCTTTTATGCCCCTGATCAACATAGCTGTGCGCTTCCACCATCTGCTCCAGTGGGTAGGTTCTGTCAATAACGGGTTTTAATTCCCCTGATTCCACCAGACCTTTGAGAAAATTTAATGCTTCTGCAGAATTCGGGACATTTTCGCTCGTAATGATCCTTTTAGGAGAAGTCAAGGAAACCCACAGCATAGACAAACTTTTGACGGGGTTTGTTACATCAATGAAAATTCCTTTTTCAGCCAAAAATTTGTTACAGATGGAAAAAGGCCATTTATCGACCGCCAAAAAAATCATGTCATACAGTTCAAGTTTTTGGGTAAAATCCTCTTTTGCGTAATCAAGCACCTTGTCGGCCCCCAGCGATTTTACCAACTCCGCATTTTTACCACTGCATACTCCCGTCACGACCGCCCCAAAATAGCGGGCAAGTTGTACAGCATAGGTGCCCACACTGCCCGAAGCGCCATAGACAAGTACCTTTTGACCACGCATAATGTTCCCTTTTTTCAGGAAATGGAGTGCAGTACGTGCCCCGATCGGTATCGCAGCCGCTTCTTCAAATGTACTGTTGGCAGGCTTAATGGCAATCGGCCCATTTTCGGGCAAACATTTATACTGCGCATACGCCCCAAAATCGGCCAAGGTGGCGGCAAAAATCAAGTCCCCTTTTTTAAAGCGTTTAACCTCACTACCGACCGCCTCAATTTCACCCGAGAGTTCAACCCCCAAAATGGGGTTTCGGGGTCGCCTTATGCCAAGTACTATCCGAGCCGGCAACCAGGCAACCGCCGGAACCGTGAAACTTCTCAGCCTATGGTCGGCGGCCGTTACGGTAGTGGCACGCACCCTGACCAGGATTTCATTATTTTTGGGAATAGGTTTCTCCACCTCTTTGATTTGCAGCACATCCGGCGGCCCATATTCTGAACAAATAACAGCTTTCATTATTCTGATTTTTTATTTTAAATCAACAATGAATCAGAATGAATTGCAATTGCTAAATGATGAGAGGTTTGGAGACGTCAATTAACAGCAATAATAAAGGAAGAGAAATATTTTATTTAACAAAAACCGAAAAAGCTGTTTTTTTCAGGAGTGAGGCAACCCTTCCGGTCTTTTCTGCATTTCCTGTATTGAAACCTAACATCATTCTCTGTGTATCGCTGGCAAAAGGTCGTTGAAATGTGCAAAGAAAATAACCGCTTCGCGCAGAATCGGTTGTATGAAGCCTTTGCAGGACGATTGTTTCGGCTTTGTATGCGCTACGTGCAACAACAGGAAGAAGCTGAAGAAGTGTTAATGAACGGATTTTTGAATTTTTTTCGAGGTTTACCCGATTTTGAATACCGCGACGACAACAGTCTGGAAGTGTGGCTCAAGCGCATCATGGTCAACGAATCCCTGATGCACCTGCGGCAACGAAAAGCCCTCCCTGTTTTTGCCGATTCCAACGAAGCGGAAGTTGGGTTGTATATCCCCGATCATCCCATTGACACGGAGGCCATTTATGCGGCCATTTTGGAATTGCCTACGGGCTATCGAACCGTTTTCAATCTATACATCGTAGAAGGATACACGCACGAGGAAATCGCCAAGCAGTTGAATATCAACATCGGAACGTCAAAATCCCAACTCAGCAAAGCACGAGCCATGCTACAACAACTTTTAAAACAACGAGGGTATGAACAATACGGAACAGTTTGACGAATGGATTCGCGGGGAAATGGACAGCCTCGACAGCTCGCCCGAAAATTTTCGGCAAGGTGATATTTGGCAAAAACTCCAAACAGAACTGCATGCCGTTCCCGAAAAGAAAACCTCTTTTTTTACAGGAATAGGCACCCACCTGAGGGCTTTTGATTACCGCATCGCAGCGGCGGTGGCGTTGTTGCTTTTGGCAGGGGGGACTTGGTGGAAAGTGGCCCCAATTGCAGATCCGATAGCTGTCGATCAAGCAATAGCGAAAATACAAACGGTTCCTCCATTAAAGAAAAAGCAGTCTTTGCTTGCTGCCGACCATCTTCTGAAAAAAGAAGAAGTATCGAAAAAAAGACATTTATTATCTCACAAACAGCCAAAAGAAAAATTGCCGGAAGCTAGCCTTTCTCGCGTCTTAAACTTGCCTGAAACCCACAAAAACGTCGGCAAGGTTTTGAACGGCAGGCGCCAAGCCCTTGCCGACGTTCCCCCCGCCACTGTCTCCGAAATACCAATTGCTGTTACGGTTGCTCAATTCCCCGAGATTATTCTACCAGCACCAACTGAGCCATTGGCGGCAAAAACAGCTCCGAAACCCAGGTTCAAAATCATTCATGCCAATGAATTAGCCGATTATCGAAAAACTGAGATGGCACAAGCAAGGGAAAAAGAAGCAAAGGCCAAAGGGTTTATTGTTATCAACTGGAAAGCCAACGCCACCGATCCATCTGAAAGTACTTTAACTTCCTATTTTAAAAATAAACCATCTAAGGCCGATTAACAGCCATTTTTCAACAAAACGGTGCGGCGTTCCGCAACTCCCGATTACCATGAAAACCCTCCTTACTGCGATGCTCTGCGTGAGCATCTTCAGCCACGCTTTTGCCCAACAATTACCGGGTGTGTTGCCCGGTGCTTTGGACCGCCACAGCAAATACAGCTTTGAGCTAGGGAAAGGCAATAAAATGCTCGCCTACGCCCGCACCGTGCAGGATCTGCAAAAATTTCAAAACATTGATTCTGTACTGATCTTGTTTGCCAAAGAGTATAAAGAGATTAAATCTGCATTGGCAGAAAATACCAATTCACGTATAGCGACCTATAAACTTTTAGAGAATAATCAGCATCAACTTGATCTTACCGAACAGGCTTCCGGCAAGCAACGTTTCCATTTCAGTGCAGGTGCCGGGGAGCCTTTACTCATCAAAGATGTGCAGGATACGCTATTGATCATTCATACTTTTCTTAAACCGATGAAAACAAAATCAGCGGCGGTGCAACTGAATGAGCACTTGTATTTTTGCCTGATAGTCAACCGACTGGAAGACATTGAAACATTGGTCCAAACCGGAATTGTCAATGCTAAAATCCGACAGGCTTTACAGGATGTGGCCAAATACCCGCACCATAATTTGCAGAAAACAGGGTTTCGCTATAATTTGACGTACGGGCCGGATTCAGATACTCCTTCCTTTAAAACGGTCGAAACCCAAAATTCCCCATTTATAGCCATTCACCCATCGGTTGGCTTAGGAGCATTTCGGAATCAGTTAGTACCTAATTTTCAGGCAGACTTTTCTTTTGTACCGAGCAAATACGGCATTATCGGGTACACGTTAGGCTGGCGCGGTCTGTTTTTCACCGAACGCAATGACATTACCCAACGCCTTGGTGCTCAAACCAATAGCTTTGTTCATGCGGGTATCACCATCTACGATTTCAGAAGACCTCAATCTAAGCGCATCAATACCAATCACATTCTTTTTGGAATCTATCTGGGGCATTCGGTGGCGCGTCGGGGAGATATTTTTGACAAAAACACCTGGAATCTTTCCATGACCGTTGCCACCAAAGGAATGTTTAAGATACAACCTGAAATTTATTTCAACGGTTTTTTCAAAAATGTAATGCCGGGAATTCGGGTTCAAGTCGGGCTGTAAAATTGTGGTGACGGTCTATAAATCCCATCACCACAATTCATTATTTAGCCGCGCCCAATTGCCAATCATCCGTTCGAAAGGGTATTGCAGGCAATCCATCTTTATTGAATAAATTAGGAACGGGCGTATCTCGAAACGCAAAACGCACCGCAACGGGTTGACTCACCTTTTCGGAGGTGACTTCAACGGCGTTGTTTTTGACAATTCGTGCTTCGGCTTTATAAAATATACGGTTTGCTCCCGCGACTTCAAACTCTGTCAATGGACCGCCTTTGGCGGCAAGGCCACTTTCGGCGTGGTCAAACGAAACAATGGCTTTGTGTCCGTCTATTTGCAGAGATTTGTATTGCGGGCTTTTGTAGTTTCCGTTTTTCTGATTGTAGGTTTCCGCCAATGCCCAACCGGCCAACCGATTGCCGACCTCTTTTTTATACGCAGGGTGAATGTTGTTCAAATCATCGACCAAATCGGTCACCACCACCATGCCGGATTTCGGAATGTTCATGGCGCGGGTTTGCATTTCCCGCACGGCGGGGGCTTTAAATTCGGTCGTATCACGGTAGTTGAAAGGGGCAATTTGAACGTAATAAAACGGAAAGTCTTTCTGCCATGCGCCCCGCCATGTATCCACCATCAGGTGCATGAGTTGATAGTACGTAGAAGGATAATGACGGTTGGATTCGCCCTGATACCACAACGCTCCCGCAATGGCAAACGGCGTGAGCGGCGCCACCATGCCGTTGTAAATATAACCCGCCTGCCGCGGCCATCCTTTGCTCGGAATCATGGTTTCTGCTGACGTACGGGTGTTGGGAAATAAGTTGACAATGTGCTCCGGAATCCACGACTCAATGTACGAGCCGCCCCACGCCACGTCAATCAGGCCGATGGGCACATTGAGTGACTGGTTGAGTTTTTTGCCAAAGAAATACCCCACGGCGCTGAACCGCTTCAAGGTCAGCGAATCGCAAACCGTCCAAGTTCCTTTGGCATCGGTTTGGGGCGTTTCGGCGGTGAGTTTGGGCATTTTGAAGAAACGAATGTTGGCATTGTAGGCCGTGGGCAACTCAGCCTTTGCGTCTTTTACGCCGTGGTCGGCGCTCCATTCCATGTTGGATTGCCCCGCACACAGCCACACCTCACCCATCAGGACGTTTTCTAGCACAATCCTGTTACGCCCCTGAATCGTCAACGTATGCGGCCCGCCTCCTGCTTTGGGAGTAGCAATGGTTAATTTCCAAACGGCATTTTCGTTGGTCACCACACTGACCGTTTCACTTTGCCAACTTCCCGAAACTGTTACCCTCTCGCCCGGTTGCGCCCATCCCCATACCGTGACTTTGGACTGCTGCTGCAACACCATATTACTGCTGAAAATTGCCGGCAAGTACACATCGGCAACGGCGAAGAGTGGGGAGAGAAAGAGGAGAAGGAAGAGTTTTTTCATTTTTTGAGGGAGGTTTTATAAATCCATAAAACTAAATATATTGAATCAAATTACCTGAGTTTTTTTTGTGCCTCCAAATATTCTTTATATTTCTCATCACTGGCCTTAAAACGCCTCTTAACCCTCTCGTTTTCAATTGATTTATTGAATATATCCTGAATTTCCTCTTTACTTATTAAGGAACTTTTGTTTAAACTTCTTACAAAGAAAATTATAAAATTTCCTAAAATTGCTATGCAATGTGAAATAGGATTTGGAAGAACAGAAATGGAATAAATACCTTCATAAGACATAATATCATTACTGCCAAGAATATAATTATATCCTAATGATTCATACGTTCTGTGAGTAAATTTTGAAAAATATTTATATTCTTGCTCTAACTCTTTTTTCAGGTCCTCTGAAACTGTACTGCCTACATAATTTCTATAAATAAAGTGTCTAGGACTTTCATTATTGAACCAATCACTAAGAGCTTTCTTACTTTTATTATCATTAGTTAAGAAATAAGATACAGTATCTAACACTTCAATTATATCCCTAAAAAACTTTATTGCCATTCTTGCATTTTTTTGAGAAAGAAGTTCTCTGCAATCTCTTAGTGTTTCACAAGAATCGACATGAAGCATCCAAATCGCTTTTTCAAGTGATGTGTCATTTTTGACAAAACTCCTATTTGTCTTCATCAGATGACTAAAAAGACAGTCTAAAACGCTATTGGCTTCTCGAAGAAACTGGTCTTGTGCCTCATATTCATATGGATTTTCAAAAGCCTCATGTGGATCCCGAGTCCAGATGAAATTTAAATTTTTAAGAATATCTTCCATCACATTAGTTTTTTAATTTGTTTGAGTTTAGAATCAGTATTCATTTTTCTTTAGAGCTAAATTAATGTGAATGAAACGATTCATTGATACCACAAAATTTGCTTAGTACTGCGCAACTTTTTTGCGTAGTTGAGAAAAATTTTGGAAATCACTCAAAATATTTTCAAATGTTGTTGATATTTTCTCAGCAACTTCATCTCAAAAACAAAAATCACTCCACCATCTGCCGCTTAAAAAAAGCCCATGCTTCCAGATACACATCAATATCGCGCGGGGAATTGTGTTGGCCGTTCAGTACTTTTAAGAGGGTTACTTCGGGCTTTCCAGGTTCTTTGTACGTATAGCGATCAATGGTGCGGCCGTCGGTTGGGTCGGTATCGGGCAGCGCCTCCATTTTGGGGCTGCCTGCATATCCCGCCAATTCAGACCAATATTTGAACGTTCGGTCGGTAGAGCGAACGAAACCAAGACTAATGCCGTTGGTCAAGACCTCTCCACCAGCGTAGGGGTTGGTGCGGTCGGCTGTACCGTTGACAATCATCACCGGAATCGCCATGCGCTTTTCGGTGCAATCCATGTTATTGGTGTCGGGTAAGTTGGCAATAAGCGCGGTAATGGCTCTGAACTGTTCGGGCATCGTTAGCGCCAACTTATACGCCATGTGCCCGCCGCCCGAAGTGCCCACGGCAAATACTTTTTTAGGATTGATGGCGTATTTTTGCTCGAAATACGTAATCATGGATTGAAAAAAAGCATTGTCGTTGATGTTTTCCATGTTTGCCGCCGACTGCGCCGTTTTCCGACATTCGTTCCAGTATTTTTTATACCCATCAGGATACACCATCAAAATATTTTCATTGGGCGCAACGGCCTCCAATTTCTCGGCTCCGTTTCGTTGGCCACGCCCGTTACCCCCTGAGCCGTGCAAAACAAACAGCAAAGACGCCTGCTTATCGGCAGGTGCTAGAAAATGGAAGGTACGGTAATGGCCTTCAATCAGCACCGAGTCGCTCACCAGTTGGCAGTGGGCAGTATGAGCGAGGAAGATCGAAAAGAGAAGGAATAGTTTTTTTTGCATAATAATGTATTTGTCAGTTAGTAAACAGATGCCTTCAACTCTTTTTTTACGGTTTTCCACGCGGTTTTACGCAGCTGTTTTGCAAAATTAGCGGGTACGTTTTCAGGGACAAAAGTCAGCTTCATTGGCGATTCCTGAAATAGGTAACCATACCAAACCAGCGCCCCCAGATAGCATCCTGCTGGACTTGCGTGGTGCGAATCAAAATTTAATTTTTCTTTATTCCACGCATAACCCACGTGCAGAGAGTTCGTTTGATCAGGAAGTTTGGACATTGCAGGATTTTTAAAATCGAAGTTTTTATCCCGATGGTACGCCCATTTCCGACTGGTACTCATTTGCCAAAAGGCGTCGCCCGTCGGGATGACAGCGGCCTGCAACGATGCCGCGGTGGCGCGGTACGCAGCCCGCAATTTTCCCCACATTTCCTGCTCATTTTTGGCCTCTCCCCCTTCGGTCAGTTGCCCAAAATCGTTAGAATCTGACCGATAGGCCCAGGTTTGATGAAAAACGATGCGGGCATTGGGCTGGAGTTTACGGACGTATTCAAACAGCTTCGTGGCGTAAGGTTCGTACGTGCTCAAATCGGTCGAAATCTTGGAGTATTGTTGAAGCGTTATCACATCCCAAGTTCCTTCTGACAAAAGCATTTTTAGCGATTTCCCTTTGTAGGGCTTTCCTTTTTCATCGTTTGGATTTGCCTCGGCGGCAGCAGCGTGCTCCCAATGGCGTTGCAAAGAGCACCCTCCCAATTCAGCCCTTCCAATGATGAGTTCGTGCCCGCCTTCTTTACTCAATTCAGGCAGAAATTGAGTGGCATTTTGCGAAAAACTATTCCCAATCAAAAATAACCGTAACGGCTGTTTTTGCGCTGAAGCGCATTGGAGAATAAATAAGAAAAATAAAGTTATCGGTAAATGACGAGTGCGTATTGAACGTTTTTGCATACAATATATTTAACTGATAATGAATCCATTGATTAAAAATTCTATTTTCTTACCCCCACTTTCGCCGCCCATTGACGGTATTTTTCGGTTAATTGGGCCACAATTTCGGGGTGAGCTTGCGCCAAATCTTTGGTTTCTGTACGGTCGTTTTCAAGGTCGTAGAGTTCCCATTGGCTTTTGTCTTTCATTCCCACCAACTTCCATTTTCCTTGTCGTATGGCACGGTTGTCAAAATGTTCCCACGCAATATAATCGTGTCCTTTGCGGGTTTTCCCCTGCAAAATGGGCATCAAGCTTTTACCTTCGATGGGTTTAAGGTTCTGTTGGTTCATCGTAAGCGGTTGTTTCACCTGCGCTACGTCCAGAATCGTCGGGAGGAGGTCGATGATGTGCCCAACCTGCGATGTTTGGAATGGCTTTTTTATGACCTTGGGATAATGCACAATCATGGGGGTAGCGATGCCGCCTTCGTGCGTAAACTGTTTATACATCCGGAAAGGGGTATTGCCCAAAGCGGCCCATTCCTTGCTGTATGTGGTGTAGGAGCCTTTTTGGCCTGCCGGCGTTGTCAGCGAAACGGCATACGCCGCCTCGCCTAAATCTTTTTTGGCGCGGGCATCCAACACTTCGGCACAGGCTCCATTGTCAGACAAAAACACAATCATCGTGTTATTGAGCTGTCCGTTGGCGCGCAGTTTTTCGACGATTTTTCCAATGCCTGCATCCATGCGGCTCACCATGGCGGCGTAGGTAGCCATTTTCAAATCCCATTCGTCTTGGTTGGTGGTTTTTTCCCAAGCGGCAATGTCAGCGTCACGTGGGGGCAGCGCGTATTTTTTGCCAAAAAGGCCCATTTTCTGTTGTTTCACAAATCGCTCTTTTCTCAATTCATCCCAACCTCTCCTGTACTTACCCCGAAACTTTTGGATTTCTTCATCGGGCGCGTGCAACGGCCAATGCGGCGCGGTGTAAGCAACGTACATAAAGAAGGGCTGCTTCGTTTTTTCGTTGGACGAAATATACTCCACGGCTTTGTCGCTGATGGCGTCGGTCATGTAAAAATCCTTGGGCAGGGTATACGGCTCGTTGTCTTCCAGCACCAACCGACCGGGCAACACCTCATAATAGCTCGTGGCTCCGCTGATGAGGCCAAAATATTTATCAAAACCGCGCTGCAACGGCCAATCGGCGCGCTCTTCGCCTACGTGCCATTTTCCCGACATAAATGTCTGATAACCTGACGCTTTCAGCACTTCGGCCACGGTGGCAGTTTGCCTACTTAGCCAGCCTTGATATGGGTTTTCTTTCGCACGGTCTTTTACCTTGGTCACCACCATTTCTCCCATTCCTGCCTGATGCGGGTACACCCCCGTCAGCAATGCTGCCCGACTGGGGCAGCAACGGGCCGCATTGTAAAATTGCGTGAATTTGGTTCCATTTTTAGCCAGATTGTCCAAGTGAGGCGTGGGGATTTCAGAACCGTAACAGCCGATGTCGCTAAAACCCATATCATCGGCCATGATGACGATGATGTTGGGCTTAACGGTGGCGGTGGGTGGGCCAAAACTTAATCCGCTCAGGCCCAAGAAAACAAGCGATGCGGTGGTAATTCTATAGTTTGTTTTCATACAAATCGGTTGAAAAAAGACAGGTTTTGAAAAAACTGCATCACACTGTGTGCGGGCCGTTTCTCAAAACCTGCGTGATCATCTTACCCTTACTTTACTTTTACGATAACGGTAGGATCAAAGGGGTACATGCCAAATTTTTCGCCGTAAATCGCTAAACCACCGTTGCCTTCTACCGCCAAACGCAACACCAATTCGCCCGTTTGGATGGCTTTCTGGATGGCTTCATTGGGTACATTTACTTCCAAACGATAGCCGTAGCTACCCGCTTCGCGAAGTTTACGGTTTTGGGGTTGATAGTGCCACGACAATACCCCCCGGTGGTCGGCGGGATCATCGGGCAGGTTGAGTTTTCCCGCTGCTATTCCGTTGAAACTGATGGCGACGTCACTCGGAAACTTAGTTTCATCGGTCATGGGATAAGAATTAGGATTGAGGCTATTATCAAACGTACCGCCGCCAAGCATGTAGTTATCCGCAATTTTCACGTCACCGCTTTTGTCTTTGCCAAACAACTGTTTTGCAGAAGCTTCCATGATGAACGACGCCCCGCTGACGTTGTCGGCTTTTAGGTCGGTCGGCCATTTAATTTTGTATTCAAAATAACCGCTTCCTGCGCCGTTTACTTTCAATCCGTCCAACACATCCCACTGCTTCATTGACCATTTTGCATCGCTAAATTTATTAGGGGCAATGGTCAAAAGTCGTTGTTTCTCTCCACTGGCCGTCACTATTTCTGCGGCTTGTGGTTTTTCTATGATGTACATGTTGAAATTGCGACTCAAGATATTACCGTTGGCATCCTGCAACGTCAGCGCCAACACGGCCACCGATTTTTCGGAAGGCATCACCACGTACAACGGCGCGATTGCCTGCTGAATCCACGGGCTGTACGGGATTTTTTTGGTAAAACTCTGCCACTTTTTGGCCTGCCCAAAAGCATCCCAACCATTCAGTTCCACTTTCAGGGTCAGCTCTTTGCCCAAATCAGTGCGCCCCGTCATCGCCGAAATCGTCAATGGTACTTGCACCACTTCCGTTGGGCGCACGCTGTGTGAAATATCCTGACCCGTTGTGACATAAATATCGGCGTGCAAATCTTTGAGACTCATACCCGGCACGAAGGCATCCAAACCCGTAAATTTTTGGGTACGGTCAAATTTAAAATAGCCGTTCCACTCGTTGATTACGTCGTGGTGCTCGGTATACAACCAGCCCGCCACCAACGGATATTTACGAAACGTATTGACCGAGCGGTGATAATCCCATGTCCAATCCACGTCGCCAGAACTGCCATCATAGCCCCACACGTTGCCAAATTCGGAGTTGATGTTGGGCTGTCTGCCCACTTTATAGCCATTTTCAAAATTAAATGTAGAGCCTTCAAACGTTTTTGTGGTTAGGTTTTTAAGGTAGTCTTCCCATCCGTAGCCAGGTAAGTACTCATGCCACGAGTTGATGTCCGTTTCGGTGTGACCCGCGCCACAGCAGATTGAATTATCTTCAATCAAACGGCTCGGGTCGAGTGCTTTGGCTTTGCGGTACATGCTTGCTACCCACTGCTGGGTTTCGGGTAAGTATCTATCCACTTTTTTGCCGTTTTCTTCTACTTTGGTCTTTAATCCCCAAGTTTCATTGAAGAGAATCCACGAAAAAATGGCGGGGTGATTGAAATCTCGTTTAATGAGTTGGGGCAACACCCGCTCCGATTCAGCCCGGGCTTCGGCGTTGGGTTGTCCCCAGAAATTGGGTAAATCAGACATAATCAACAAACCCATTTTATCTGCCCAATATAACTTACGCGGTACGTCAATTTTGATGTGCGTCCGGATGCCGTTTAAGCCAATATCCTTGGCCAACTTTATCTCATTTTTCATAAACTCATCCGTAGGGAAAGTATAAAAACCCTCTGGATGGTACGATTGGTCAAGCGCGATTTGGAGATAAATCGGCTGATTATTGAGCGCGACATACGGAAAATTAGTACCCGGCAGATTGACCACCGAAATCTTACGCATTCCGAAATAACTTTTAATTTTATCTCCTCCCAAGGTCGCTTCCACTTCGTACAAATGCGGATTTTCTAGCGTCCAGAGTCTAAAATCAGGGATAGAAACCTCAAACGACAGTTGCGTTTGCCCCTTTCCGATGGTTTGAGAAACAGGCGCTGATACACCCGCTATATTCAGTTTCAGCGCCAAATCTTGCGAGGCAGGTTGTGGCAAAGTCGCCGTTACCTGAACCTTCCCTTTATCAATATCGGGCGTAAAATGAAGGGTTTCGAGATAATCATTGGCGCGCGCTTCCAGATAAATGGTTTGCCAAATGCCCCGGGCGTTGCCGTAGCCCTGTTTTCCGTACAAAGCATATTCACGGCGCTTATCATCCACCCGAATCACCAATTTCTGATTTGCGCCTGCCTTTAGGCTGGTGAGAGGAAGTTCAAATTCAAAAGGCACATAGCCACCTTCAAAAGAGCCGAGTTCCTTGCCGCCAAACCAAACGGTGGTTTTGTAATCACTGGCCCCGATGACCACAAAAACGCGTTGGCCCTTCCAGTCTTTGGGAATAGAAATCGTGCGCTGATACCAAGCAATGTCGGCTTCATCTTTTACTCCCGACAGCGGTGCCCCCCACGGAAACGGTACGTGGATGGTCAGGGGGAATTTTTGGGTGCCTTTGCCCCAACCCTGTTTCAGGCCTGCATCTTCTTTATCGAACCGAAACTCCCAGTCGCCGTTGAGGTTGAGCCAATTCGCACGCTCCCAATCAGGACGCGGGTGCTCGGGTAGCGGTATATTGGTTTGGGCAGTAAGGGTCTGCAACCCAAAAAGCAATAAACAAAGATAGATAGAGAAACGAAGCATATAGAATAGATATGTTTATGACAAAAACGCAACTATTATTTAAAGCAATTTTGTCCCTTAAACTAATGCTTTCCTTACATTTGTATCCTTCCTATCAACCTTTAAAAACCAGATGAAAAAATTCCTTAAATGGACGGGGATCACGCTCGTCGCCTTGGTTATTATTTATTTTATCGGCCCCCGTCCCGAAAAAGCCATGTTATCTCCTACCCTCACAAGCGTGACGACCGATGTCGTTCAACTTGAAAAAGACATTCAAGAAACCGAATCACAGTTTGAGCTTAAACCCGACAACGAAGCCCGCATCATTTGGGCCGATACCGCCAAAAAGCAAAAAACCAAGTACAGCATGGTATATATCCACGGTTTTGGGGCCAGTTGGGCAGAAGGCGACCCGATACATAAGCAACTAGCCCAAAAATACGGGTGTAATCTCTATCTGGCCCGCTTGTACGATGCTGGCGTAAAAAGTCCCGACGCATTTCAGAATTTGACTCCCGAAAACTTTCTATCTAGCGCAAAATACGCCATTGCTGTGGCTAAATCCCTCGGCGACAGTGTCATTGTCATCGGGTGCTCGGCAGGTGGATTGCTCAGTTCTTACATTGCTTCAGAACACCCTGACATCAAAGCACTTGTGCTGTATTCGCCTTGCTTCAAAGTCAATGGATTGGAAGTGGCAACGGGGCCTTGGGGCAAGCAATTGTTGCAACTGTTGGGCGGCTCCCACCGCGATCTCACGCATTATACCCCTGAGCGCGCCAATTACTGGCTAACGCGCTACCACACTAACGGCGTGATGACCCTGCAACAGACGATGGACGCCATTGTAAAACCAGAAACGTTTGCCAAAATAAAGATGCCCGTTTTTATGGCGTATTATTACAAAGATGAAGAAAATCAAGACAAAGTAGTGTCGGTGGAAGCCATGCTCAAAGCCTTTGATGAACTGGGAACTCCCGCTGCTCAAAAGCGAAAAGTGGCGTTTCCCAATGCGGGTGAGCACGTAATTGCGTCGCATTTTACTTCCAAAGACTTAGAAGGCGTATTTCGCGAAACGGACATTTTTTTAAAAGAAATCGTCTTTAAATGATGGAAATAAAGCTAAAAAATTCTAAGATTTAATAAAAAGTGAAGATACGCCCAAGGTTTCTAAATCCTTGTGATTTAGTTGGGTAGTTATGTCGTCGTCAACCAGTTGATAAAGAAAAAAAGAAAGTTCCTGAATATCCCATTTACGGACTTGAGCCTCTTTTTGGATGTGCGCAACCAAAAGGTAAACCATTATGCCCACCAAAAATGAAGCAGTGGCCGTTCTTACTTTTGTATATCCTACGATAATACCTACGATGGAACTTTTCTGACTAGGCAACATGCCCGCTAACATTTGGTCTCCTTCGCGGGACATTTCATGCAGAAACTCTGCCGTAGGCAAACGATGAAAACACTCGCTGTCAACCACCGCTTTCATAATTTTGCCAGTTGCAAGTTGTTTACCGATGGTGTAAGTCATTTGTTTGGCGATGCAAACCGACAAACATTCAAGTGACAACTCAAACACTTGTTTAATTTTAGGAAACGATTCGTTGGTTGTTTCACTTACACAAGCGGAAAACGCTGGTGCTTGATAAAAATCATTTATATCAACGATGGATTGCTTCATGGGAAAATAACCGATTGGTTGTGCCAATTAGACTTGACACTTTCCAATAGGTCACTTCCCAGAAGCACAGGCAGTTGTGATTTACAACATCCCGAAGTTATTCAAATAGTCAGTGATGGATTTGCGAATCACCTCGTGGGCTTCTTCTCTACCATACACGTTGGCGATTTCGCAGGTCATCGGCTCGCCTGGTAAGTTTTTATACGTCAAAAAGTAGTGTTGCAAACGGTTCACCACACTTTGGGGCAAATCTGCGATGTCTTTGTATTTTCCGTACAAAAGGTCGTCTTTCAAGACCGCAATGATTTTATCGTCGGCCTCACCTTTGTCAATCAGCCGCAAACCGCCGATGGGAATGGCCTGACAAATGATATCACCGTGGGGGATGGTGCTTTCGCAAAGCACGCAAATATCAAGCGGGTCGCCGTCGCCTTCTTTGATGTCGCTACGGCCAGATTGCTGGCGGGCAAACTCCGCGATGGCATCGCCGCAGTAGGTTTTGGGCACAAAGCCGTACAGCGCCGGAACAATATTTGAATATTTCTGAGGGCGGTCAATTTTAAGGTAACCCGTCAGTTTATCAATTTCGTATTTAACCGTGTCGGTCGGGACAATTTCAATAAAGGTTGTCACGACTTCAGGGGCCTTTTCCCCGATGGGGATTCCGTGCCAAGGGTGCGATTTATAGACTGTTTTCATTTGTTAAATTGAATCTTTAGACAAACATTGGAAAATTTTGGAGAATTACCGACTTTGCATCGGTAAAAATCCAAATGATTAGTGAAATAACCGCATTCACCGTGCTTCAAAAAAACAAATTACGCCTATTTTTACTTTTTTCTGAGGTTCCTCCATCGTGCGTTTTAAAGAGGAAAAATAAGCGTCAATCACACGGTGTAGCTTTTGTACTTTAACCTTTATCAAACCAAGCCCCCACTTTTTTTCATCAATTCTAAAAATCAATGAGCGAACTAAAAGTACCAACCATGGCCGAAATGGCCGCCGCTGGCGAAACCCCCGAAGTGTTGTTTTGGGTCGGCTGTGCGGGCTCCTTCGACGACCGTTATAAAAAAGTGACCATTGCTTTTGTCAAAATCCTGAACAAAGTAGGGATAAAATTTGCCGTGCTGGGCACCGAAGAAGGTTGCACTGGCGACCCCGCCCGCCGCGCTGGCAATGAGTTTTTGTTTCAGATGCAGGCCATGTCCAACATTCAAGTGTTGGATATGTACGGCATCAAAAAAATCGTAACGGCTTGTCCGCATTGCTTTAACACCCTCAAAAACGAATATCCCGACCTCGGTGGCAACTACGAAGTGATTCACCATTCGGAGTTTTTGCAACAACTCATCAACGCGGGCAAAGTGAAAATCGAAGGTGGTGGTACGTTCAAAGGCCGTAAAATCACGTTTCATGATTCTTGCTACCTCGGCCGCGCCAATGACGTCTACGAGGCACCAAGGGCCGTCCTGGAAGCTTTAGATGCCGATTTGATTGAAATGAAACGCTCCAAAGCCAAAGGTTTGTGCTGCGGCGCGGGCGGCGCGCAGATGTTTAAAGAACCCGAAAAAGGGAAAAAAGACGTAAATATTGAGCGCATTGAAGAAGCCCTCGCCACGGGTGCCGACACAATTGCGGTGGGTTGTCCGTTTTGCATGGTGATGATGAGCGACGGTGTTAAAAACAAAGAAAAAGAAGACTCCGTCAAAGTATTTGACTTGGCGGAACTTGTGGCGCAGGCCGAAGGTTTATAAGAAAGTTAGTGAAATAGTCATTAGGCAGTCATGCAATAGGGACAAAGTAGATATTTATGAACTGGTAGTCAACAACTTGGCAATCAACAACCACACTTGACAACCCTAATTCACCAATCACTAATTCACCAATCACCATTCACTAATCACCATTCACCAATGTATATTCCTTTCGATCAAATAGATTTTGAAGCGCGCGTCTGGATTTATCAGGCAAATCGCCCGCTGACCAACGACGAAGTTGGAACACTCACCGAAACCCTCAAAGCCGCCTTGGACGAGTGGGAAGCCCACGGCATGAAGCTCACAGCGTCGGGAAAAATCTTTCATAATCGGTTTGTTGTCATTGCCGTGGATGAAAGCAAAGAGCTGCCAAGTGGCTGTTCTATCGACAAGTCTGTGCATTGGTTGCAGGAAATCGGCCCGCGTTTGGGCGTCGACTTTTTCGACCGCTCATTGATGTACATCGACGACCGAGGAGAACTTCAAAGCATCCCTGTATCGGGTATTAAAAGCGCGGTTAACGCCGAAGAATTAGCGCCCGACACCACCGTTTTTGACAATACCGTTACCACAAAGTCGCAATGGATGAAACGCTGGAAAGTACGCGCTGATGCCACGTGGCTTAAACGCTATTTTACGGCCCAGCAAGCCTCCTGAGCCATTATTCATCTCAAAATACTATGTGCCATGCTCCAAAGCATGGCATTTTTTATGCCCTATTCACAAAATTTCCCCATTCGAAAAGTGTAGAAATAATTGCCCATTTTATTTATTCCCACCCCCTACACCACCCGCGTGCAAGAAACATAGCACCCTTATTATCAACTCTTTAATCTATATTTATTTGTATTGGCACGACTATTTAAACGATTGCACTTTACTTAAGTAAATCGCTTTTTTATGAAACCAATCATTCGATACACCCTATTTTCGCTTTCTATTTTTATCTTTAACAGTTGTCGTAAGCCAGAAAGAACCGAAGAATTATTGCTGGAAAAGTTACAAGACAAAAAGACGTACGCAACGCTACTTAGCTATTCTCACGCCATCGGAATTGATACCGCACGGGCCGCTAAAAAAGGCCCTTTGGGGTTGTTGGAAGAAATCAGCTATGGCCACAAACCGCGCTATATTCGCTATACTGCAAAGGTTTTACTCCCCGACTCGGCCCGAATTCGTGAAGCGGCTTGGGACGTAGTGGAAGGTAAAAACAAAAACATTGACGACATTCTGGCGCGTTTAGAGCCTTCATTTCCCGTTTATTCTCAACTAAAAAGCCACTACGCCCGATTTATCAAAAACGGGCAGGCCGACAGTGCCGCCATTATTGCCGAGTCGCTCAACGCCTATCGTTGGATGAACCGACAGGCGCAAGGGGCAGAACGCATGGTGCTGGTCAATACGCGTGGTGCGTATTTGAAAGGATTTGACTCAACAGGTGCCCAAAAACTGAGTATGCGGGTGATTGTGGGCAAATCGGATTCTCCCACGCCTGGCATTGATACCTACGCCACCAACATCATTATGTATCCTTACTGGAACGTCCCGACCAACATCGCCCTCCGGGAAATGTTGCCAAAAATCAGGGAGGATGAAGACTATTTGGAAGACAATGGAATGGCCGTTATTGATACCAAAGGCGACAGCGTAGATGCCCGCTCCATCAATTGGGACGAAATCTCGGAAGACAATTTCCAGTATCGTTTTCGGCAAGACAATGGGGAAGATAATTCTCTGGGTTTGATGAAAGTAAACATCAAAAACCCGCTCGCGATTTATTTACACGACACCAATGTTCGTACCCTTTTTGTAAGCGACCAACGCTGGCGAAGCCACGGTTGTGTGCGGTTGCAAAGCCCCGCGCAGTTGGCCAATTTTTTGGCGGGAGAACACCTATTGGATGATGATTTTATCAATGAACCTGTCACCAATCAGAAGCCAAAATCGGATAAACTAAAGCAAAAAGTGCCCGTATTTATTCTGTATCTAGGGGCCGACATCAACGACGCGGGTCAGTTGGTATTTTTCAACGACGTGTATGGTTGGGAACGAAAATCAGTTTGAATTTCTTCCTCCAAACCCGCCAACAGCTTTGAATTTTTGAGGTATGAATTATCGGGATAATACAAAAACAGTCCTGCGCCATTGCACAACAGCGGAATGAGTTTTTTGGTATCGTCTACAGATACGGCTGGGCAGCCTTGACTGCGTCCTAGGCGGCCCGTGCGCCGAATAAACTCCTCGCTTACGTAGTCTGCGCCGTGCATCACAATGGCCCGCTCCAGCGCGCGGTGATTGATATTTTCTTCTAAGCCCTGCAATTTAAGCGATAATCCGTGCTTACCTTGGTAGGTACTCAACGCCCGGTAAAAGCCCAAACTGGATTGGTAAGAAGAATTTTTGTTGGAAAATTGACGGGCAAACTCCTCTCCCGAATTGCGGCCGTGCGCCACGTAGGTATTGTACAAAAGTTTATTTTCCTTTAAATCAATGACGTACAAACGTTTGTGGCGAGAAGATTGACTAAAATCGGCAATGGCAAGAATGGATTTCGTAAACTTTTCCTTTTGAAAACCCGCCCATGCATACCGAAAACCTTCGAGAGAGAGGCCCGCTTCTTTGAGGCGGAGCGAATTATAGACCCGTTGCCATTGGGGCAAAGAATCCGGTTTTTGTTGCGTGGAATCTACCAAATGTTGGGTAGTAAACTGGGAGAATTGTAGAGGATGTTCTAACTTTTGAAAACCAACCAATGCCACAAAAGCAGTTACACAGGCGCTCACTACCAACATCACATTTTTCATCCGTTATTCTTTTTTTAAGTTTTTACTTCACAACTTTACCTTTATTATTTCACGACAGTTTTGAAAAAACACCGCTTTCCGTGGGTTTGGTTCCATCAGTCCATTATATACTCCAACGCGTAGGTGTTTGATTTATGTATAAAAATAGTTCAAAATTGACGATTCTGGCTTAATTTTGACGATAATTCCTCACACACCCTCCTATAAATTCAATTCCGTTTGCATGAAAATTCTTTTAATTGAGGACGATATAAAAATCATTCAATCGCTGCGTAAAGGCCTCGAAGAGAACGGATATGAGGTAGATATTGCCTACGACGGCACGATTGGAAAACTGCTTGCCCGTCGGAATGACTACTTCGTCATCGTCTCCGACATCATCATTCCAGGCATCAACGGCGTGCAGCTTTGCCGTGAACTCCGAAGCGCGGGTATCAGTACCCCGTTCATCATGCTTACAGCGTTGGGAGCGTTGGAAGAAAAGCTCGTGGGCTTTGATGCGGGGGCCGATGATTATTTGGTCAAACCCTTTGATTTTTTGGAATTATTGGCCCGCATCAAAGTCGTCACCAAACGCATTCAGTCGGAGCCAGTCACCGCCAACGTGCTCCGCTACGCCGACCTCGAAATGAATCTTTCCACCCGCGAAATAACGCGCGGTAGCCAACGCATTGAATTGACGGGCAAAGAATACGCCCTGCTCGAATTTTTGCTACGAAACTCCGAAAGGGTACTGTCTAAAGTAGACATTGCCGAAAAAATCTGGGACATTCGTTTCGACACAGGCACAAACATCATTGAAGTCTACATCACCCTTTTGCGCAAAAAAATAGACCGGGATTTTCCCGTCAAACTCATCCACACGCACTATGGCGTAGGCTATGTGCTCAAACAGGAGGCATAAATGCAGATTCGGACCAAACTCACGGGGCAATTCGCGCTACTCGTATCGGCCATTATGCTGATGGCATTCATTACCATTTATTTGATACGAATGACCTACGTAGAGCAGGAGTTTTACAAACGGTTACGGCACAAAGCCATCACCACCTGTGAGTTATTGGTAAAAGTAGAGGGCGTTGATTCTAAGCTCCTTAGAAAGATTGATAAGACCAACTACGATGTATTGCACAACGAAAACCTGACCATCTATGACCACCAAAATGAAGAACTTTATACCAGCAATGAGACCCTTTACTACGCCATCCCCCCCGAGCTTTTCGACCAAATAAGGCTCGAAAAAGAAGTTCAGTTCTCCGAAGGAAATGCAAAAATCATCGGAATTGTGTACACCGACCGCTTCAATCGTGTAGTGTGCATTGCGGGGGCCGAAGACAAATACGGCGACGAAGAACTGCACAGCCTTTGGCGAATTTTGACGGGTATGTACTTTGGCGTGATTGGGTTGGTGATTGTTGCGGGTTGGTATTTTGCGGGTCAGGCCATGAAACCCGTTTCCAATGCCATCGGACAGGTGAATCAAATTTACCCTAAACTGATGGAGCAACGCTTGACGGTCCAAAATCCCCGCGACGAAGTGGGGCAACTGACCAGCACGTTCAACAAACTGCTGGACCGCATCGGTGAGGTGTTCAGGCTGCAAAACTTGTTCATTTCCAATGTATCGCATGAACTCAAGAACCCCCTTATGCGCATTGGGGCACAACTAGACGTGGCCTTGCTTAAAGAACGAACCGAAGCCGAATACAGGCAAACGCTGATATCTATACGAGAGGATATTCGGGATTTGGGACAACTCTCCGAAACCCTGCTCGAACTGGCCAAAGTAAACGACCAAAACCGCAGTTTGATTTACAACGACATCCGGATTGACGAAATCGTCTGGGAAGCCCGTGATTTATTACTCAAAGCTGAGCCTTCCTATCAAGTACAAGTTCGACTCCTGAGCACGATTGAAGACGACAATCAGCTCATTGTCAAAGCCAATGCGCACCTTATGAAAACCGCCATTGTCAATTTGATGGAAAATGGCTGCAAGTTTGCGTCAGATTCAACCGTGGCAGTCGATGTATTTCCGATGGAAACTAACGTTGAAATTCGGTTTACCAATACGGGAACCGTCATTTTGCCCAAAGATTTACCCTATATATTTCAACCCTTTTACAGAAGCGATAACACAACCAATATCAAAGGTTACGGTGTAGGGTTGTCGTTGGTAGAGCGGATTGCCAAACTGCACAACGGCAACATCAAAGTCACTTCGGATGCCCACGCTCAAACCACTTTTTTCTCCTTACTCATTCCCTACCGCCATTGAGTTTTTACCCCGATTTCGCGTCTCTATCAGTCGTTTTTTACTTTTTCAGTTTTCTTCATTTTTAGTAACTTTTTAATCATTCCTTCATAAGTTCTTAAGGATTGCCCTGTTTCTTTGTCATTGTAATACAAGCGATTGCTGCAGTGGCGGCTGCCACAATAAAGTATTCTCAATGCGCAGCTCTGAATGAAGACACGAATTTTGCCGAGATACGGCAACACGTACGACCGTCAGCGCGGAAAACATAACCGACGCAGTGCAATTATCAGTCTTTTGGCCATTTTGGCGGGCATGGTTTTCGTCTGCTTCTACCAATGGATGGCACAGCGCACCATGACGGAAATGACGAACCGAGCGCTATTGCGACAAGACTCGCTCGAAGCCGTTAAGTTGTCGCAGGATAAGGTTATTTTTTTGATGAAAGATACCATCAATCAACTAAGGAAAACAAACCTACACCTGCAACAACAGCAATTTACACTCAAAAAAAGCGGAAAATGAAGGTAACATACGATTTGGTTGACTAGCAATGACGAGCGAGGTATCCTCACTCGTCATTCTTACTTACTTTATTGCCGTTACGACATTTTTGATTCAATCATTCCCCAAAATTATTTTTTTTTAATTGCTGCTTAAGGTGTTGTTAAGATTGCCGGAAGACCTTTGATTGTTAATTGTCCTGAGTGTTTGCCTCGCCCAAGCGGGAACGTCTCCGCTTGGGTTTTCTTCCTAATCTATCTTCCAAACATCATTTCTATGAACAACGTTACCGTTATCATTCCAGCCCTTAATGAAGAAGCCACCATTGCCAATGTTATTCGAAAAGCCCAAAATTGCGCCTACGTTCGTGAAGTAATCGTTATCGACGATCAATCTTACGACAATACGGTTGAAGTAGCCATGCTCTCTGGCGCAACGTCCTTTACGAGCACACAATTGGGCAAAGGGGCGTCTATGCGCGAAGGCCTCATGATGACCCAATCTGACATCATCGTTTTTCTGGATGCTGACATTCCCACCTACCCCGAAAACGTCGTGGATATTCTCATTGAGCCCCTTTTAAAAAATGAAGCCGACTTCGTAAAATCTTATTTTGACCGTCAGGCGGGGCGCGTAACGGAATTGGTGGCCAAGCCGCTTTTAAGTATTTTATTTCCCGCCTTAGCGCATTTCAAACAGCCGTTGAGCGGCATCATTGCGGGCAGAAAATCATTCTTTGAAAAAATTGATTTTGAAAATGATTACGGAGTTGACATCGGGATTTTGTTAGACATGCATCGCCTCAAAACACGCATTGCCGAAGTGAGCATCGGAACGGTTGAAAATAAAATGAAGCCTTGGCAAGAGCTAGGAAAAATGTCAAGGGAAGTGACGAAAGCCATTCTGGCGCGCACTAATCAAATAACCGAACCCTCTCTCGAAAATCTCGAAAACATCAATGTTATTCGACGTGAGATGTCCGACGCCATCAGGGAATCAATGGTGGGATTGCGCAAAATGGTGGTTTTTGACATGGACAACACGATTCTGCGGTCTGGTTTTATCCACACCGCCGCCGATGCCTTTGGGTTCAAAAAGGAACTTTGGCAAATCGTGGCCGAACAAACCAACCCCGTGGTGCGTACCAAGCAGATTGCGCAGCTCCTACACGGAAAAACCTTCGGCGAAATCATTGAAGTTGTCAAGTCGATTCCTGTCGTGGCTGATTTCGGGGAAATTGTAGCGGAATTAAAACAAAAAGGGTTCATAACGGGCATCATCAGCGACAGTTATACCTGCGTCACCCACCACCTCAAAAATCTATTTAGGCTTGATTTTACCCTTGCCAACGAGCTTGAATTTTCGCGGAGCGTGGCCACGGGCCAAGTCAAAATTCCATCGTATTTTTTCAAACGCAACACTTCCCATTGCAGTCACGATTTTTGCAAAACCAATGCGCTGTCTTACCTTTCAGAAATCTACCACGTAGGTTTTGAAAACGTAATGGCTATCGGCGACGGAGAAAACGACATTTGCATGATTCGCAAATCAGGCATTGGGGTTTCTTTTTGTACCAAAAACCAAATTTTAGAAAACAGTGCCGATGTGGTACTCAGCAAGCCCTATTTTCGCCCCATTTTGAAGTTGGTTTGAACATACACTCCGGACTGTCTAAATCAGCCCGGAGATTTTAAACATTACGATGAAATACAACACCAAAAACAAAGCCCCCTCCCAAGTGGAGATGCGCTTATCTTGGGCCAAAAGATAAAAAAAGGCCGATGCAGCCACTAGTATCGGCAACGCAAGCGACAGAAGCTGGCCGCTGGCCGTTAGGTCTCCCGCCCAACTTGCCGTGCCCGGAATGACCAAAACGTTGAAGATACACGAGCCCATCACGTTACCAATTGCCAACGACGCTTTACCCTGCTTTACCGAAAAATAGTTGACCGCCAACTCGGGCAGCGTCGTTCCTAACGATAGCACGGTAAGGGCAATGATGGACGGGGGAATCGTCAGAATTTCGGCAATTCGGGTAATACTCAACACCGTATAATCGGCTCCAAAGTAAATTCCGACGCCCGCCAAAGCCAGAATCAGTCCCACTTTACCCCATGAGGGAGTGCTTTCGGTCGTTTCTTCGGGTTCGTCTTCATTGCCAGCCCTCAGTAGATAAAGGCTGTATATCACAAAGATAAGAATCAAAAAAGCCCCTTCTTTCCACGTAAGGATGCCGTCTTGTAAAAACAAATAAAAGACCAGCGCCGAGCCCAACAGATAATGAAGGTCAATCATAAGATAACGTTTGCCCAAATCAATCGTTCGACGATTCATCAAGGCCGTAAAACCTACAATCAAGAAAATATTGGAGATATTGGCCCCGATGAGATTTCCCGCCACAATCTCCGCCTGCCCCGACGAAATGGACAAAAGAGCCGTTACCAACTCAGGCAATGAAGTACCAATGCCTACGATAAAAATACCCGTTACGAAGGGGGGGAGTTTGAGGAGTCGTCCTGCGCTTTCGGCGGCATTGGTAAAAAAACGGGCCGCAACCAACAAAACCGTTAGACTACCCACAAAAAGTAAAATCCAGTTAAGAAGCATCGTCTTTCTTTTGCTTAATATTTCTGCAAAATCGGTGTTTTTTGCGTAAATAGGGAGTTTTTAACGACTTTTTAAGGATTCAGTTGTTGTTTTAACCCAGTCTTAAATTATCAATTATGATTACTGCCATTATTATCATTTTTGTCATAGGTTACCTCTTTATTACCCTTGAGCATAACATTAATCTCAACAAAACTGCAACTGCTTTATTGACAGGCGTAATCTGTTGGACCCTCTATGCCCTCGGAAGTAATGATTCCCACCACATTGTCGAAGAGCTTTCCCATCATTTAGCCAATATATCCGAGATTGCCTTTTTCCTGTTGGGGGCCATGACCATTGTAGAGTTGGTCGACGCTCATCAGGGGTTTGGCGTGATTACCGAGCGGATTCACACCAAAGACAGCCGCGCGTTGCTGTGGATTATCAGCATACTTACGTTTTTTCTGTCGGCGGTTTTGGACAACCTTACCACGGCCATTGTGATGGTATCGTTGCTGCGTAAAATCATCCGAGATGATGAAATGCGACGTTTTTTTGCGGGGATTGTCATCATCGCCGCCAACGCAGGCGGTGCGTGGTCGCCGCTGGGAGATGTCACCACGACGATGTTGTGGATTGGCGGGCAGATTTCGGCCGTCAATGTCATGAAAACACTGTTTATTCCGAGTCTTATTGCGTTGATTGTACCCCTTATTTATCTTTCATTTAAACTCAAAGGGTCAATCGCTACTCCAAAGATTTCCAAGAAATCTGAGAGTGATGACGTGACTAACAAAGAGCGTAACATCATGTTTGGGACGGGTATTGGGATGCTTTTATTCGTTCCCATCTTTAAAACCGTGACGCACTTGCCGCCTTATATGGGTATTCTGTTGGCGTTGGGCGTGGTTTGGATTGTTTCAGAAATCCTCCATTCTAAAAAAGACGAAGAAGACCGTAAGCCTTTTACGGCCAGTCATGCATTAAGTAAAATTGACACAAGCAGTATTTTATTCTTTATGGGCATACTTCTAGCCATTGGCGTCTTGGAAGTTACGCACGTATTGACCGATCTAGCGGCGTGGATGAACGATACCATCGGCAACCTCGACGCCATCGTTTTTATCATCGGGATTGCCTCGGCGGTCATTGACAACGTGCCGCTCGTGGCGGCCTCCATGGGTATGTATGATTTGGCAACCTACCCCCAAGACCACCGAATCTGGGAATTTTTGGCCTATTGCGCGGGTACAGGCGGTAGTATGTTGATCATTGGCTCGGCGGCGGGCGTGGCGGTGATGGGCATGGAGCGCATCAGCTTTTTTTGGTATCTCAAGCGCATCAGCCTTCTGGCGTTGATTGGGTACGTGGCGGGCGCACTGGTGTTTTTGTTTATGTAAGATTGGATTTACCTTTGGGAATTGAAGAACGCTTCAAGCGGTTTTTATCATCAACAAATCCAATTTCCAAATTTATCAGATGCAAACAATCTTAGAAACACTGCGTATTTCCAGCACAAATCACGGCATTAGCACGGGCTTGGCTGCTTGGGAAGGTCGGGGCGAAGAGTTGTCTTCTTTTTCGCCAGTAGATGGTCAACTCATCGGCAAAGTGCATGCGGCATCCCGTGAAGATTACGATACTGTCATTGGTCAGGCGCAGGAAGCATTCAAAACGTGGCGGCTCGTGCCCGCCCCCAAGCGCGGCGACATCGTTCGGCAAATGGGCGAACAATTGCGCAAATACAAAACCGAACTTGGCACCTTGGTCAGTTATGAAATGGGCAAGAGCCTTCAGGAGGGCCTCGGCGAAGTGCAGGAAATGATTGACATCTGCGATTTTGCCGTCGGGCTATCACGCCAATTATACGGACTCACCATGCACAGCGAGCGCCCATCGCACCGGATGTATGAGCAATGGCACCCGCTAGGTATTGTGGGCATTATTTCGGCCTTCAATTTTCCCGTGGCCGTGTGGTCATGGAACTCCATGCTAGCGTGGGTCTGCGGCGACGTATGCGTGTGGAAACCTTCCGAAAAAACGCCTTTAACGGCCGTTGCCTGCCAAAATATTATCCAAGAAGTACTGAAAACCAACGATGTTCCCGAAGGAGTTTCGGGGCTGATTATCGGTGGACGAGAAGTGGGCGAATGGCTTTCGCACGACGAGCGAGTTCCGTTGGTTTCAGCCACAGGCAGTACACGCATGGGCAAGTCCGTGGGGCAAGCCGTGGGTGGCCGTTTGGGACGCAGTTTGTTGGAATTGGGCGGCAACAACGCCATCATCATTTCGCAACATGCCGACCTGCCGTTGGCCATTCCAGCTATTGTGTTTGGGGCCGTAGGAACGGCAGGCCAACGCTGCACTAGCACCCGTCGGTTGATTATCCACGAAAGCATCTATGAAGATGTAAAACAACGTCTGGTTAAAGCTTACGGTCAGCTGCGCATCGGCAACCCACTCGACAGCAACATCCACGTTGGGCCGTTGATTGATACTTTAGCAGTCAAAAACTACCAGTCGGCAGTCGACGAAGTACGCATTGCAGGGGGTACGTTTGTGGTAGAACCAGGCGTTTTAACAGGTGCCGATTTTGCGTCGGGTTGCTACGTACAACCCTGCGTAGCAGAAGTCGAAAATCACTGGCCGATTGTGCAACACGAGACCTTCGCGCCTATTTTATATCTCATCAAATACAGTACTTTAGATGAAGCCATTGCCTTACAAAATGGCGTACCACAAGGGCTGTCTTCGGCCATCTTTACGCTCAATGTGCGTGAGTCAGAGTTGTTTTTGAGTCAAGCGGGTTCTGATTGCGGCATTGCCAATGTCAACATCGGTACTTCTGGTGCCGAAATCGGCGGCGCATTTGGCGGCGAGAAAGAAACGGGTGGCGGGCGCGAATCTGGCTCCGATGCGTGGCGAGCCTACATGCGCCGTCAGACCAACACCATCAACTACGGGACCACGTTGCCGTTGGCGCAGGGGATTAAATTTGAAATTTAGTTACCAGCCCGTCAGTCGGACCGTGTCAAACCGCCTGACGGGCAATTACAGTTCAAAGTCGTGAAGCCTCTCTTTAGGATTTGCCCGGTGACGGTTCAGGGTAGCTTACCATCGCCTTAGGCTTAAATTGCCACCCTTCGTTTGAAAAAAATTTCATGATTCAATCCTGGGGTTCAACTTTACCTCATCTCCTCTATCTTAATGAAAAAGATGAACCCTCTACCCTACTTAACCCAAGTAATGCCGCTGGTGGCGCTCGTTGGCACTTATCTGTTAATCATCGCTTACGATAAATCAAAGATTGTCGAGCGAGTCACTTCCAAAGGAATCAAAACCGTAGGAACCGTTGTTGAAATTCGGCAAAACCCCGGTGAATTATTTGGTTCAAAAGAGGGCGAAGGGCAGGCTCCCGTTGTGGATTTTGTCACTAAAAATGGCTCGCATCGGCATTATTCTACCCATTACCAAACCCCCTCTCCTTATCAAGTGGGGCAGAAAGTGGAAGTCTGTTATTACTTCTACAAATCAATCAGAGAAGTGCTTTTAGCCAACGAAGGTGCGGGAACCTTGCCCAAAACACTTTTTCGTTGGGGCATTGCACTTTGTCTCATCAGTTATCCATTTCTTATCAAAAAACTAATGCTTTTGGGAGGAGTGAATTGAAAGCTACCGATGAATCATCCGAAATATTTAATAAATGAAAGAATAGCCTTGAGTAGTGCAATTGGAGTATTTACTTAAACGTATAGTAGCTATTCCAATTTTATTTTATGGACACCCTTCAAATCAAATCTATTCTTGAAAAAATAAAAACCGTCAAAGTAGCGGTATATGGAGACTTTTGTTTGGATGCGTACTGGATCATGGATACGCGCAAATCAGAAGTATCAATCGAAACGGGCCTGCAAGCCGAGTCGGTGGCCAAGCATTATTATTCGCCGGGCGGCGCGGCCAACGTCATCGCCAATCTTTCGGCCCTTCAACCCGCCCAACTCAAGGTCATCGGCGTGGTAGGCGACGATATTCACGGGCGTGAATTGACGGCTCAATTGCAAAAACTGGGCGCCGACACCAGCTCTTTATTCATTCAAAAAGAGCATTTTCATACTTACGCGTATCTCAAACGCTACATTGAAGGTGTAGAAGAGCCGCGCATTGATTTTGGGGTGTACAACAAACGCTCCTTAGAAATTGACGAACAAATTTTAGCCGCTTTAACGGCTGCTTTGGAAACCCACGATGCCGTCATTTTCAATCAACAAGTTGTTGGAAGTATTACCAACGACAGCTTTATCGAAAAAGCCAATGCGCTTTTTGAGCAATACAACGACAAAATCATCTTGGTTGATTCCCGTCATTTCAATGATCGTTTCTCCAATGTATACCGCAAAGTAAACGACGTAGAGGCTGCACACCTCAACGGCGTTCAGGTAGAGCCGCGTACGATGTTACCGCGCGCTACCGTGCTGGAATACGGTCAGGCTTTATTTGCCCAATCACAAAAACCCGTCTTTGTTACCTGTGGAGCAAGAGGCATTACCGCCTTTGATTCAACGGGTTACCACGAACACTTGGGTTTACAACTCACCGCGCAACTCGATACTGTTGGCGCGGGAGATACCGTTATCAGCGCCATTACTTTGTGTTTGGCGGCGGGAATTAGCCCCAGCGAAGCCGCCGAATTTGCCAACTTTGCGGCGGCCGTTACGGTTCAAAAACTGTTTATTACGGGCACCGCCAATGGCGAAGAAATCCTCGCCATCAGCCAAGACCCCAACTATATTTACCAAGCCGATTTGGCCGAAAATCCCCGTCAGGCGGTGTATTTACCCGGCACCGAAACGGAGCTGTGCGACCCATCGGTGTTGGAAAAACTCGGCCACATCAAATACGCCGTATTCGACCACGACGGTACCATCAGCACCCTCCGCCACGGTTGGGAAGAAATCATGGAGCCCGTCATGATGAAGGCGATTTTGGGCGATTCTTACGATACCATCGACGCCGCAGGTTTCAAAAAAGTACAGCGGGAAACGCAGGAGTTTATCCACAAAACCACGGGTATCCAGACCATTTACCAGATGGAAGGTTTGGTCAACATGGTGCGCGAAGCGGGTTATGTGCCCGAAGACCAAATTCTGGATAAGTTTCAATACAAACAGATTTACAACGATGCCCTGATGGAGTTGGTCAACAAACGCATGGCCAAATTACAGGCGGGTGAGTTGGATTGGGAAGACTACACCATGAAGGGCGCGGTTTCCTTTTTGCACGAACTCAAAGAGCGCGGCGTGGTGATGTATCTCGCCAGCGGCACCGACGTAGACGACGTTCGCCACGAAGCCACCGTTCTTGGATACGCAGACCTGTTCGACGGCGGTATTTACGGTGCCTTGCGCGAATACACCAAGTTTTCCAAAAAGATGATCATTGAGCGAATTATACGTGATAATAACCTAAATGGCAACGAATTGGCCGTTTTCGGTGACGGTCCTGACGAAATCCGCGAAGGGCGTCGGTCAGGCGGCATATCGATTGGAATCACGAGCAACGAAGTACAGCGCCACGGCCACAATTTCGACAAACGTCCGCGCCTTGTCAAAGCAGGTGCGCAGTTGATCATTCCCGATTTCTCGCAATACCGAAAATTGGTGAGTTTACTGTTCAAGGAAGAAGAGATTTCCGAAACAGTGTAAAATTTAACGTCTTTAACGTCGGCAGGGTTTGGCACCGCAGACCGGTCCGCCGGTGCGGCGCCGTCCCTGCCGACGTTGGTATCATCTCCAAATCAGCGTTCCAATTTGTTCAGATGTCAAAAAAAACAACCATATACCTTTTTGCCTTAGGCATTCTAACGGCCTCCCTTTTTTCCTGTTCAGAATCAGGCAAAGAACCCGTTGATTACGTGGACCCGTTCATCGGTACTGATTTCTTTGGACATACCTTTCCAGGAGCCACGCTCCCCTACGGCATGGTACAACTCAGTCCGGACCACGATGTCAAAGGGTGGACCTACGCGGCTGGCTATGCCTATCCCGACAGTTCCATTATCGGATTCAGCCACACGCATTTCAGCGGCGTCGGCATGACGACGGGTGGCGACATTTTGGTGATGCCTACCGTCGGCGATAAAATCCAAACATCGGCAGGAAGTAAAGATAATCCCGATTCGGGCTATCGTTCACGCTACAACAAAAAAGATGAATCGGCCTCTCCGGGTTATTACTCTGTGTTGTTAAAAGACGGTAACATCAAAGCCGAGCTCACTGCTACCAAACGCGTGGGCGTACATCGCTATACCTTCCCCGAATCGCGCAAATCGACTATTCTGCTGGACATCGGCCACGAAATCGGCGGTAATGCTGAAAGTGGTGAATCACTGGTAAAAATGACCAATGACTCCACCCTCGAAGGTTACAAAGATGCCAACGGCACGATGGTTTATTTTGTCGCAAAATTCAGTCGCCCGTTTGAGTATTACGGAACTTGGGACAATGATTACATCACGCCCGAATCCTCAGAAGGCTATTGGCCGTACAAAAACGAAGAAAAAGGGTTGAATGTAGGCTTTTTTGTTGGGTATAAAACAAAAAAAGACGACCAAGTGACGGTCAAAGTGGCAATCTCGCACGTCAGCGTTGAGGGTGCCAAGAAAAACTTACAGGCCGAAGTGGCGCATTGGGATTTTGACAAAGTGAAAAATGACGCCCGCGAGACATGGAATGAAGAACTCAAACGCGTGGCGGTCAAAGGCAACAATGAAGCCCAAAAGCAGATTTTCTACACGGCATTTTACCGCAGCTTATTGGCCCAATACATCGGGCAAGACGTGGACGGGCAGTACATGGGCATGGACAAAAAAGTGCATACCGCCCAAAAATATGACTTCTATCCTTCGTTTTCGTGCTGGGATACCTACCGTACGCAGCACCCGCTGTTGACGTTGGTGGCCCCCGACCACGTCAACGATTTTGTGAAGTCCATTGCCGCCAAAACCACCGAATTCGGTTGGCTTCCTGCGCAGCATTTCCGCAACACTTATCGGCCAAGCATGGTCGGCGACCACCTAATTCCCGTCATCGTCGATGCGTATTTTAAAGGCTACCGCGATTGGGACATTGAAGGTTTATACGCCGCCATGCGTCGCAAAGCGTTAGAAGCTCCGCCCGCCAACATTCCTGCCTCCGCAGGTCGTGCTGGCCTATCCGATTATATTCGCTTAGGCTATGCGCCCGCCGACCGCACCACCGAATCCGTTCCCAACACGATGGAATTGGCCTACGACGACTGGTGCATTGCAAGATTAGCAGAAGCATTGGGCAAAAAAGAAGACGCTGCGCTATTTTACAAACGTGCTCAGAATTATCGAAACGTATTTGACGCTTCCACGGCATTTATGCGCCCGCGCCGCGAAAACGGCACGTGGTTGGAAGCCCTCGGTACCAATCAACAGGCGATTGATTCCGTCGGCGCGCATCATTATTACCGATACTTTGACCCGCTTTTGGTGGGCCGCCGCCCCAACCGTCATTATACTGAATCCAACGCTTGGCAATACCTCTGGTCGGTGCAGCATGACCCCGCAGGTTTGATTCAATTATTGGGTGGAAATCAAGCATTTAATCAACGTCTTGATACCTTTTTTTCCATGGATGTCTCCATCAGCACCCCAAAATACGTGGGCGTTGTGGGAACGATAGGGCAATATGTACACGGAAATCAACCATCGCATCACGTAGCGTATCTGTACAATTACGCCGGTGCACCATGGAAAACCCAGTATTGGGCACGTGAAATCATGGAACGTTTTTATCGCACCGGCCCAGGCGGCTTGTGCGGCAACGAAGACATGGGTTCGCTGTCGTCTTGGTATTTGTTGAGCAGCATGGGTATTTATCCCGTGGCTCCTGGCAGTACACAATATGCTATCGGCAGCCCAGTGTTTGAAGAAATTGAATTCAACGTGGGGAAAGACAAAGTATTCAAAATCACTGCCCAAAATACGTCTTCTAAAAACCGTTATATTCAATCCGCTACCCTCAACGGCAAAGCCTTTGACCGCAGTTGGATCGACCATTCCGAAATTATGGCCGGCGGAGAATTGGCATTTGTGATGGGACCTGAGCCTAATAAATCGTGGGCTACCGGAAAAGAGGGCGCGCCGTATTCGCAAAGTACGCAGTCACTAGCGTCCCGCTAGTGACTGCACAATGCCGCGCGACTGGTCTACGCGACGGCACAACAAAAAACAAACTAAACCACATGATAACTAACACGTTTAAAATCCTTCTGCTGGCGGCAACGACCTTCGTAAGCCAAGCGCAGCAAACCTACGCCGAAAAACTCGGCTGGCCCAAAGGGGCCAAAGTCGTGATTTTTCACGTTGACGACCCGGGCATGTCGTACTCTTCCAACCAAGGAACCATCAAATCGGTGGAGCAGGGCGTGGCGACTTCGTGCAGTATCATGTTTCCGTGCTCATGGTCAGCGAGTTTTGTTAATTATATTCAAAAAAGCAATCCCAATCTCGACGCGGGCGTGCATTTGACGTTGACATCGGAGTGGCGCGATTACCGTTGGGGACCCGTGGCGGGCTTTCAAAGCGTACCGAGTTTGGTAGATAAAGAAGGGAATCTGTGGCACGAAGTAGCCCAAGTCGTGAAAAACGGCACGGCCGACGACGTAGAAAAAGAGATCAGAGCGCAGGTCGAAAAAGCATTACGTATGGGACTGAAACCCACCCACCTGGACTCGCACATGGGCACGCTCTTTGCGCACGTCCCCTTTTTGGAACGATACATCAAAGTCGGCGTTGAATACGGCATTCCAGTCATGTTTCCGGGCGGTAACAACAAGTTACTGATTGAATGTCAGCAATACCCCATCATCAAACGAATGAAGGCCGAAGGAAAATGGCAGGAAGGGATGAAATTGCCCGAACCCGAATTAACCAAAATGTCGGGAGCCGTAGGACAAAAAATCTGGCAATCGGGCTTGCCAGTATTGGATGATTTGCACACCATCAGCGGCGATTGGAAACCCACCACCCCCAACCCAACGCCCGAAGAATGGGGGAAATACAAAGCCCAAAAATTCATCGAAACCCTCAACAATATGCAGCCCGGATTGGCCATGTTCATCGTTCACAGCAGCGACGTGACCGATGCCTTCAAGCACATCAGCGCATCGGGCGGTTCACGCTATGCGGATATGCTATCCATGATGAATCCCGAACTGAAAGCCTATATTCAATCGCAGGGCGTCATCCTCACTACATGGCGTGAGGTGATGGAACGCCGGAAGAAAGTAAAGTAATTTGATTTGTCACCGGCACCGGCCGCCCGGCTGAACGGGTCTAAATCGAACGAATTAACACCTAAATACTCACCGAGAATATAAAATTATACCACCATGCAAAGGCTCTTAGATGCTTACAGCATGAAAAAATTAAATCTTAATGAAATTCCGTTTTCCTTTCTCCATTTTTCTCCTTTTCACCTTTGGTTCCCTGCAAATCACCTTTGCACAATCCTCCCCCATCCTCCGCTCCACGTTGATTTTTCCCGGTCAGGAAAAACACGTCCACGGCAGCAGCTTGGTCAATTTACCCAACGGTGATTTTCTTTCCGTGTGGTTTTACGGGAGCGGTGAACGTACCGCCGATGATGTCAAAATCATGGGTGCTCGCTTGAAAAAAGGCGAAACCGTTTGGAGTGAGCCATTTGAAATGGCCGACACGCCTCACCTGCCCGATTGCAACCCCGTGTTGTTTTTGAACCAACAGGGCAAACTGTTTTTGGTATGGATTGCGGTACAGGCCAACCAATGGGAACAGTCTATTTTGCGTTTTAAAACCTCGACCGATTACGCCAAAAGCGGCCCGCCCGTTTGGAATTGGCAGGACAACATTTTGCTCAAACCTGACGATAATTTTGCCAAAGAGGTAGCCGAAAAATTCAAGAAACTGCCCGAAAATACCGCAGGTTGGGCAGGTTACGCCCGCAAATACGACGACATGATTATCGAAGCCGCCAAAGACGCGCCCAAACGCAGCATTGGCTGGATGACGCGCATCAAACCGATGTTGATGGAAAACGGCCGCATTGTGTTGCCGCTCTATTCCGACGGGTATAATTTTTCGCTCATGGCTATTTCCGACGATTTTGGTACGACTTGGAAACCAAGCCTGCCGCTCGTAGGGCGTGGGCCGATTCAGCCGGCGTTGGCGAAGCGTAAAAACGGAAACTTGGTGGCTTACCTGCGCGACAGCGGCGACGAGCCTACGCGCGTTCACATCAGCGAATCTTCCGACAAGGGCGAAAGTTGGACGGCTTCCCTCAAAACCGATATTCCCAATACGGCAAGCGTTGAAATATTGACGTTACAGGACGGCAAATGGGCTTTTTTGGGCAATGACATTGACGACGGCCGCTACCGCATGAGCCTGTATCTCTCTGATGATGAAGGGAAAACGTGGAAGTGGAAAACGCGCCTCGAAGACCACGCCCGCGACAAAGGTGGCTATTCGTACCCCTGCCTGATTCAAACGCCTGACGGTTTATTGCACATTACCTACTCCGCCCACGCCGATAACAAAAACAAATCCATTAAATACGTAGTGGTTGACCCTAAGAAGATGAAGTAATGATTTCTTTTTAACCACTAAGGCACAAAAAGCTTTGCCGATGTTGGAAAAAAAACACCAACATCGGCATTTATCGTGTTACAAACAGAATAATGGAACAATTTTCACTCGTTTCGCCATAAATGGTTTCACTTTCACCCGAAAGAAACGCCTCCTTATCAAGGCTTACTACCAAAAATTTCAGCTAATTTTTTATCTAAATTTTCTCCCCGTATATTTTTCGCAAGGATTTTACCATCAGGCCCGATCAGGAAGTTTTGAGGAACAAATTGAACCGCATATTGTTTTACTATGTCGGCGTTCCATTGTTTTAACTCCGAAACATGAGTCCAGTCAAGCCGGTCTTTGTGGATGGCTTTTAGCCAAGCTTCTTTTCCGTTAGGTCTATCTAATGAAACGCCTAAAACGGTAAAATTTTGGTCCTTGTATTGATGAAAATTCTTGACAATGTTCGGATTTTCGGCCCGGCAGGGACCACACCAACTCGCCCAAAAATCGACCAATACATATTTTCCACGAAAGCTGCTCAGCGTCACCGCTTTCCCTGAAGTATCAGGTTGGGTAAAATCAGGAGCTAATGCACCCACCGAAGTAGCTTGAATAAGAGAAAGCTTTTTTGCGTACGCTTTGCCTGGTTTGCTGGTTTTAATGGTCTCTGACAGTGGACTGAACATCGGTTCTAATTCAGAAAAATCGGAAGCATATCCATCTGTGTATTGATCCAAAATATACAAACTCAGCATAGAAGTTGTATTCTCTCGAATAAACTGTGCTTTAATTTTTTCCTGCTTATCATAAACGACATCTTTCCGCTTCTCAAAAGCCTCGGTAAACTCTTTCACCTTTTTCTGTTCGGGCGTAGCTGCCTGATATTCCTTTTCTAACAAATCCAACTGATCAACTGTGGGCTTAAGCATCATTTTAAGCTTCTGATTGTCGATGTTCATGGGTGAGACCACCACCGCGTTTTCAATAGAGTCCGGACTCGTTACAGAAATAGTGCCAGGTTCTAAATAGAAACGGATAGATTTTTTACCATCAGACAGCCACGCATAATGCGGTTGATCAATGGTTCCTGTAACAATAAATCTCCCATTCTTTACTTGGGCAGAATCTGTATGTCCTTTATTTTCAAAAAAATACCTCACATAAATTATGACTGTAGGGTCAACATTCCTTAATTTTCCTTCCACTTTATATACGCTGCTCTGGGCCCCAAGGAATGTTGGAATCAGGAGAATGGGAATTAGTAAAAAAGGCTTCATGGGTGTTGTATTTATTGGTTATATACTTACAAATATAATAATAACCTAACTATTACAGGGTAGTGACAAGATGAATAAAAAAGGGTGCGCGTACTGGTTTAACTATGGTTCGTGAGATTTGCCGAAGTTGGCTTTTCTTTACCAACATACTTGTTTTACCCTACCTGATTAATTGGCACTTACCCTGTTACAAACAGGCTTGCTATTTTGCGTTCGCAGTCACCCCCAAAATCTACTTTTTCAACGCCTTCATCAGCAACTTAGCAATCACTTCGTAGCCCTCGTCGGAGGGGTGTAGGCCGTCGTAGGTCATGGCAATGGACTCGACGGGGTAAGGATACTCGTCGGTTTCGGGGTTGAAAGGAACGTCAATAAAATCGGGATAAGCGTAGTTTTTGTACGCGCCCGTTTGCGGGTCTTTCAGCCGTTTGTACTTTACCAACTTCTTCACGTTTAAGCGTTTAGTATTGTACAAATCAATCACTTTCAGTTTTTCATGCTTCCCAATCGCGTTAATAGCATCGGCAAACTGCCCGAGCGTTTGCCCCTTTTTCTCTTTGTAAGAACCGTACGCATTGTTTTTCATATTGGCAATGTACACAAAATCGGCCCGTTGCATGGGCGTCATCAAGATGATTTTGGCGTCAGGGTTTAGACTGCGTAATTTATCAATGATGATGCGAAACGAACCATAGAGCGTCTGGTAGCCAGCGTTGTTTTCATAATCGGCAAAAGTGCCCAACGGACGCCCGCCCCACCAGTCGTTGGTGCCAAGAAAAACGGTATAAACATCCGCTTTTGTCAGGTTGAGCGTTTCTATTTTCTCCGCGATTCGGCCAGCCGTCCAGCCGTTATAACCTTTGTTAATGTATTCAATGTGAGGCAGTTTCTCCACCACCCGCGTCATGTATCCTTTCGTAATTCGGTTCCCAGTTTCGTTTTGGTGTTCGTTTAGGTAGGTGATGGAATCGCCGATGGCCACCCACGTGATTTTTTCGGTAGAGAATGAACTAAACAGTCCCACGAGGACAAGCAACGCAATGATTTTTTTCATGCCTAAAGTTAAATTGGGTGTATACTTTCTCCCAAAAGCCTTCAAGCGCGTTTTTATCCTTGTTTTTTTGGCAGGGAGGTACTGGCAAAACGACGCAACTTTTGCTTTTTTCTTCTGCCAAATAGCCCTTGCCGCTGAATACGTCGTATTATAAACATTAGTTATCCACACCAACAAATTACCACTTGAACAAAAGATTCCAATTAATTCAACACCAATATTCCCGTTTTATGAAGTGTCACTTTCTCCTTTTGGGCGCGCTATTTTGCTCGTCCCTGACGTTTGCTCAAAAACCTAAGCAACCCGTGCACAAAGACATTCCTTTTGTGCAGGATTACAGCATCAAATACTATTTCAAAGACGCCGCCGAACCGCTCAAAGCCTATACCGACCTTAACGGGGCCATTAAAGTCAGCACCAAATCGGGCCTGTACCAACTGTATGCTGGGCAATTTTTGTACCCGGGCACGTTGGAAAAAGACGTTTCATACCGCCCCATCGCCGATAAGAAAATCGCTAATTTGGGTTTGTACCAACATCAATTTGTGATGATTGACGACAAAGCCGTGTTGAGCAACGCATGGGCGGGCAAACTATTCGCAAAACATTCATTGTCAGATGCATATCTGTTGACTGGAGGTAAAGATTTTGGTTTTTTGATTTCCAACGGTTCGCAATTGGAATACCTTCCCAAAGAAGGAACGTCGTGGAAAGAGAGCATCAGCAACGGTAAGGTACTAGATTTGAAATACGATGCCAGCGGCGATTTGTTTTACGCACTTTCCGAAAACGCCGTTTATTCGGTTTCGGGCAAAGACAAAAAACTGCAAAAAATCTATACCGCCAACGACCTCACTTGCTTTGAGTTATTTTCGGGTAAAATCGTGGTCGGCACCAAAAACGGCTACCTCGAATTGGACAAAACGGGCAAGGTAGTCACGCCGCTTCAGCAAAAACTGCCTTGGACGGAGCTGACCTGTATTTCGTTCATTGACAATCAGTTGTGGTTTGGCTCTACTTCGGGGGCGTTTATGCGCAAGCCCGACGGCAAGTTTAATTACTACGCCTCCGAGCGCTGGATTCCGTCTGACAAGGTCGTTCATATCTCCCAAGGCGACGAAAATTCGGTGTTAATTCTGACCGATAAGGGTGTCGGAAAAATCGTTTTTACGAAAATGACCTTGCAGGAAAAAGCCGAACTTTACGATAAACAGGTGCGCACTCGCCACATTCGCAACGGCTTCAATGGTACGCTCGGTCACATGAAAAACGGTAATTTAAGCACAGGCCGATTGCAGGATTCCGACAACGACGGCCTGTGGACTTCCATGTATTTGGGTGGAGAAATCTTCCGCTACGCGGCCACCAAAGACCCCAAAGCACTCCAAAACTGCCGCGAATCGCTGGATGCGATGGAGCGACTTTACACCATCAACGGCGTGCCAGGTTTTCCGTCGCGGTCGTTTGAGCGCACTGGCTATAAATACGAAGACAAACCCTGGCGGCGCACCTCCGACCCCGAATGGGATTGGAAATCCACCACGAGCAGCGACGAGGTCATCGGGCACATTTTCGCCTTTGGCGCCATGGCCGAATTGATTGAGGACAAAGACCTCAAATCGCGCTCTATTGCACTCATTGATACACTGATGAGTCATATTATCAAAAATGACATGTACTTGGTGGACTGGGACGGCAAGCCTACGTTGTGGGGAAAATGGCATCCCGACTACGTCAATTCGTTTCCAATTAACGTTGGCGACCGCAAATTGAACTCTTCCAATATCGTAGCCATGCTGCAAACCGCCTATCATTTCACCAAAAAAGAGAAATACAAAACCAAGGCGTTTGAGTTGATGAAAAAACACGGGTACTACGAAAACCTGATGCGTCCCATGAAAATCATCGGTCAGGCGCCCGGCAATGCCAGTGATTGGAGCAAGATGCTTTCCGGCGATTGGAACCACTCCGACGACGAGATGTATTACATGGGCTATTGGGGTTTGTATCGTTATGCTTTTAATGACACGCTCAAGGCAAATTACAAAAAAGCCATCGTAGACCATTGGCAGTATGAGCGCCCCGAAAAAGACGGACTTTGGAACATTCTGACGGCCATCACAGGCATTCAGGACTTTGATCTGGAAGAATCTGTGTGGTTTTTGCAGGAATATCCGTTGGACATGATTGATTGGACGGTCAAAAACAGCCACCGCAAAGACATCGAAATGTTGCCGCCAAATTTTATCGAACAACTTACCAAAGAAGTGCTTCCGCCCGACGAAGTAGGGATGATTCGACACAACAACAGCCGTTTTCTTTTGGACCGAAACGGGCGCGGAAGTGTGGAATTAAGTGCTGGCGATACTTGGCTGCTGCCATATTGGGCAGGGCGGTATTTAGGCGTTATCAGCGGCCCGACAACGGTAACCAAAAAGTAGTTTAACGTCACCTGTTTATGACCTTTAGAAAGTATTTTTTAGGGTTTCTAAGTGCCGTAGTTTGGAGCAGCGTATCTGCTCAAACTACGGCCAATACCGCATACCCTGACCGACCATACCTGCAAGATTTTAGCGTAAAGCACTATCTACAAGATAGTTCAGTAAAACTTCATAAGGTCTTTACCGATAAAAACGGCAAAGTGCGGATTCTTTCATCGGCGGGAATTTTACAGCCCCACGGCGGACAATTTCAATACCCGGGCACGCTCCGCACCGACCGTTCGTACCTTCCGATGATTGAGAAGAAACTGGTGGATATGGCAGTGTATGAAAAACAGTTTGTGTATTTAGACGATAAAGCCGTGTTTAGCAACGCTTGGGCGGGAAATTTGTACGCAAAACATAACCTAACCAACCCCCAACTTTTTTGTGCAGGGCCTAATTTTACCTTTCTGGTGTCCGACGCTAAAAGCCTGAAAGTGATTCAGGATGCTAAAGTCATGGATGAAAAAAGACTTTCGGGCCAAGAAGCCTTAGACATCCGTTTTGATGCACCCAACAATCGCTTTTTAATTCTCAGCAATCAATCCATTGAAGCTTATTCGCTAGCGACCAAAGAACTAAAAACTGTTTTTCAGGGAAAAGATTTCACCTGCTTTGACGTCGCCAACAATAAAGTGTACGTCGGAACCCATAACGGCTATTTCGTGCTTCAAGCCGATTCTTTCAAACCTTTGGGCGAGATTCAGCGCCAGCTTCCCTGTGTCGACTTGACCGCCGTGGCTGTGGTGCATGGACAAGTCTGGTTTGGGTCCACCTTGGGTGCGTTCATGCTACGTTCTGAGGGAGGATTTAACTATTATTTTGGTGAACGATGGATTCCTGACAACCGCGTTGTGCATATTTCGGCGGGTGAAGACAAAAACGTAAACATCTTGACCCCCAAAGGATTGGGCGAAATACATTTTCAACCCATGACACTATACGACAAGGCCCTCGTGTACGAAAAACAGGTACGTCAACGACACATACGGTACGGATTTAACTGCGACGTTTCGACCCTTAAACACGGCGATTTATCCACCTTCGAAATGGGCCAGCGAGACAGCGATAATCTCTGGACGTCGATGTACTTGGTCAGTCAGTTGTTTCGTTACAAAGTCACGGGCGACAAAGAAGCACTCGACAATTGCCTCGAATCCTTCGAAGCCATGCAGCGTCTTTTCAGCATCACGGGCATGAAAGGTTATTTTGCGCGGGGGTTTGAGCGTAGAGGTTTCTTCAAATTCAAGCCAGAACGTTGGGACGGCGGAATGACCAACGGTTGGGTAAAATCTTCGAATGATGAGTGGGATTGGCGCGGCACCACGAGCAGTGACCAAACCGTAGGGCAGATGTTTGCACTGACGCTTTTGGCCCAAACCATGGAGGGCGAAGTGAAACAAAAAGCCGTGACAATGATGGACCAACTCATGACCAACATCATCGAAAACGACTGGTATCTGATTGATTTTGACGGAAGACCTACCCTTTGGGGAAAATGGAACCCCGAATACGTGAACGGTTTTCCGAAAAACGTGGGCGACCGAAAACTGTACGCTTCCAACATCATCGGCTTTTTGCAAACGGCGTATCATTTCACCAAAAAAGAAATCTACAAACAGAAAGCCTACGAGCTAATGAACAAACATGGCTACTTGGAAAACCTGCTGCGTCCCATGAAAGAACTCGGACAGGTGACCGAAGCCGATGGAAAACTGGCCGCCGAGCTTTCGGAAGAATGGAACCACTCCGACGACGAAATGTATTTTTTGGCTTACTGGTGTCTGTACCCTTACGCCTTCACGCCCGAATTGAAGAAGCAATATGCCGCCGCCATCAAAGAACATTGGGACCTAGAACGTCCCGAAAAAAATGGCTTATGGAACCTCTGCTACGCCATGACGGGAGCCAAGGAATTTGACAAAGCCGAAACCATCTGGTTTTTGAAAGAATTTCCGCTAGATATGATTGAATGGCAGGTCATAAACAGCCACCGTAAAGACATTGAGCCGATTCCTGCTAATTTTCGCGGTCAAACCATTAAACAGGTTTTGCCTCCCGACGAACGTCCAGAACTAAAACACAATCGAAATCTCTTCAAACTCGATCGTAGCGCCAACGGGCAAAGTGAGTTGAGCGCAGGCGATTCGTTTTTGCTGCCTTACTGGATGGGACGTTATTTGAAAGTAATCAGTGCGCCAACTCGTTGATTTAAATACCAATGATAATTCAATCAATTTATCAATGCCTACAGACTTGCCAAGTTTCCCGATCTTGGAAAGTCTCCGCTTTACTCCTCTCCCTTGCTATGTATTCCTGCAATGATTCCACTTATTTAGCTGAAAAACAGCTCACCCATGACCTGAGTTACAACCACGACTTAGACAACAACGACAACTTTTCGCCCGACAACCAATGGCTTGTTTACGACACACGCACCGAAGAAGGCGGCATAGCGGCGTCGGCTAAAATTGAAAAAGTCAACGTCGAAACGGGCGAAAAGAAAGTGTTATATGCACTTCCCAACAACGCAGAATGGGGCCCCGGCGCGGGGGCGGTGAGTTATTCGCCCGTCGATAATTCCGTTGTATTTATTCACGGATTGATGAGTGTGACCCAAGAAAACCCCTACCAACAATGGCGGCGTACGGGTGTCATTATTAACGATTCTGCTCCCAATGTGCCCGTGTTTATGGATGCCCGCGATATTACACCACCTTATACCATAGGCGCCTTGCGCGGCGGCACCCACCGCCACGAGTGGAGCGGCGACGGGCAGTGGATTGGTTATACCTATAACGATGCTGTTTTGAAGGCATTGGAAGACAAAACAGGCGAAAAACACAACCTCCGTACCATCGGCGTTTCCAAAAGAAACATGCCCGTAAAATTGGAGAAAGACGCGCAAGGAGACAATGTTTCGGGCGAGTGGTTCAGTGCGTTGGTGGTTAGAGTAACGCCCACCCCCAAACCCGGCTCGGACGAAATCAGCCACGCCGCAGGCGATAGTTGGGTCGGAACAAAAGGTTATTTAAAACCCGACGGAACGCGCCAAATCGCACGGGCGTTTATCGGAAAAGTGAAAGACAAAAACGGCAAAGAAGTAGATGAAGTATTTGTCGTAGACATTCCGAATGACATTACGATTCCTGGTGAATTTGGGCCTTTGGAAGGCACCGATACGACTTTTCCGATGCCGCCCAAAGGCACCGTTCAGCGCCGACTTACTTTTACCGCCGATACGCCGCAGGCGGGTTGTACGGGCATTGTTCGGTCGTCGGCCGATGGAAGTATGTTGGCTTTTTTAGCAAAAGATGCGCAGGGAATTCAGCAAATTTTCACCGTTTCGCCCCAAGGAGGGCCGCCTGTTCAAGTCACTTTTCATGATAAAAATGTGGAAGGCAGCGTGCGTTGGCACCCCAACGGCAAACAGATTAGCTACGTTTGGGAAGGCAGCATTGTGGTGTGTAAAATCGGCAACGAGCCTTTCAAAAATCGGTTTCAGGCATTGACAAAACCGACAAATCCATCGCCCTCCAACCTCGTTTGGTCGCACGATGGTGCCATCCTTGCTTTCAATAGAATCATTGAAGACGCAAAAACAGGCAAATCCAAGCAAATTTTCGTTATTAAGCCGTCAAATGTTGGAAATTAGAGGCAACTTTCGGGGCTGTTTATTCGTTTAGTTTAAGATTATAAACCAACGTTTATTGCCCAATATCGCATGAAATCTACCCAAAAACGCTTTTACGCACTCTTCCTTGTCGTCGTTGTGTTGGTCAGTGGTTGTAACAGAAACGCCAGTGACCTCATCCCTGAAGACCAATATTTGGTCAGCAGTACCCTTATCGGTGAATTTACCAAGGAACAACTGGCCCAACGTATCACTTCTGGTGACCCCAGCTTGTCGGGCATAGCCCCTTTCCTTCAGAATGGCATCAAGGTCTACAAACTGGTTTACAAAACGAAAAACACCGACGGTAAAGAAATTCAGGCCTCGGGGGCGTTTTTGTTTCCCGTAAAATCAGGAGCAACGCCCATGATTAGCGTCCAACATGGCACCATTCGCAACGACCAAGAAGCTCCCTCTTACTTTGCCACCAATAGCGAAGCCAACATTGCTGGTTCTCTGTTTGCCGCTTTGGGATATATTATTGCATATCCCGATTACATCGGATTTGGTGCCTCCAATAACGTTCCGCACCCGTACGAGCACCGCGAAAGTCTCGCCTCTGCATCTTTGGATATGATACGCGCCTCCAAGGAATTCATCCGTCAGCAGAGTATTGCTTGGGATGAGCGCCTGTACATTGCGGGCTATTCGGCAGGTGGATACGCCACCATGTCGTTGCAAAAGAAAATTGAAGAAGAAACGGGCACTGAGTTCAACCTACGAGCCTCCAGTTGCGGCGCGGGTGCTTATGACAAAACCGCCTTTATGAAGTATTTAATCAGTACAAAAACGGGCGGCACTGTCAATTACAACCAACTTTATGTATGGGTTACCCTGACTTACGACCGTATTTATAACCTAAATCGGCCTTTGACTCAATACTTTAAGGAGCCGTGGGCTGGCTTGATCCAAAAAGATAAAGAGAAAGCAAATGTAAACGTTAGTTTCAACACCATTTTTACGGATGCTTTTGCCAAAGGAATTGCGGACGGGACCGATACTGGATTTCTGAACGCTGTCAAAGACAACGACGTGTATGATTGGAAGCCCAAAACGCCCACCCGTCTCTATCACGGAGATGCCGACCAATTGGTGTTTTATTTTAACTCCGTCAACGCTCTCAATGCCATGAAAGCGCGGGGTGCCACCAACGTATCCCTTATCACCCTCAAAGGCAAAGACCACGCCACGGCCGTTCAGGATTTCCTTTTGGGTACGTATGAGTTTTTCTCCTCAACCCAATAAAAAACGTACAAAAAAGACGCAGAGGAGCAAAGCATTAAACTTTGTCACTCTGCGTCTTTGCGTGAGCCAATTTTTACAAATACTACTTCATCTGCGCCTTAAACTCTTCTAAAATCTTCTCCTTCATCGTTATTTTACGACGCTGAATGTTGATTTTACCCATCATCTGGCGTTCAGCTTCGGGGTCGGGCGGCATGTTTTGTGCGCTGGCAATAGTCACTTCCAAATCCGCTTTTTCGCGTTTGATGAGCCATTCCATTTCACGCGTTTTGATATTGAGCTGATCTTCAGGCGAGCGAATCTCAAACGCGGGGTATTTGCGCGAGATAACCCGGGCGAGGTAGCTTAATTCGAATATTTTATCGCAGGCCGAACGGAAACGCTCCGCCACCATTTTATCGCCTACACGGGGTGGAAGTCGAATCTCCTTCCATTGGTTAAGCAACACTTTTGCGCGTTCGGAAGCCTGAATTATATCACTTGAGCGCGCCAATTGCTCCGCTTCGCGGCACATTTCACGCTGTTTGGTCACCAGAGGGTTTTCATAAGTCTGTACCACTATACCTTTGACGCGATTGTACTTGTCAACGATGCGTTGGTTAGACCGTTTGAATTGCTTGTACAGTTTTGCCGAGCGTTTTACAGGAATTTCGCCTACGTCTTTCCATTCGGCACGAATTTGCCGCAACTGACGACTGGCTTCTTCCACGTCATACATCCGTACCAGCATATCCGACTTGGCAATCAATTCGGTATAGCGTTCGATACGGTCGGCAATGGTACGATTTTGCTCCGAGAAGAAGTCACGACGTTGTTGAAAGAAGGTATCCAACAAGGTTTGGAAAGTCCCTTCAATTTCCTCCTGATATTCTTTATCAACGGGACCAGTACGTATCCATTTGGATTTGATTTCCTGAAGCAGGTCGGTAGCGCCCTGCCAATCATCCCCGATTACCGTTACAGCCCGGGTTTCATCCAACAAAGCACGTTTGATTTCGAGATTTTTCTCTTGGTTAATTTTGATTAAATCTTCGAGAACAGTTTCAAGTTTGTCCAAACGTTCTAGCAACGGGATAAAATCTCCCAGTCCGTCAAAACTGAGCAATTTTTTACGAAGTTGTACCAGTTTGGTCAGGTAAGAGCCCTTGTTTTGGGCTTCTTCAACATCATTTTCGAGTTGTTCTACTTTTCCGGAAGCAATATTGAAGCGATTTTTGAAATAATCAATGGCTTCCTGTTCAGTTCGTTTTACTTCGCCGATTTGGCGATCCGGGTTACCTAAATACCCTTTTAAGAATACCTTGCCGTCTTTGACATAGCCGTATTCGTCCATTAAGGTGGCGTTTTCCATTGCAATCTTACTTTTTTATCTGCTTTAAAGGTTTTGGTGGGTGTAAAGTTAAACGTTCGGGCTTAAATGTAATCAGAAAAAACCCATTTACCTGCCTTGTTTAACAATTAACTCCTATTTTTAACGATATTTGCCTCCACAAAATAAGCAAAAAATGAGTAACGAAACTATTATTTTCTCAATGTCGGGGGTAAGTAAAATAATCCCCCCCAACCGACAGATTATTAAAAACATCTACTTATCCTTTTTCTACGGTGCCAAGATAGGCGTTTTGGGTTTAAATGGTGCGGGAAAATCCACTCTTCTCCGCATTATTGCGGGTGTAGACAAAAATTATACCGGAGAGGTAGTTTTCTCCCCAGGATATTCCGTCGGAATGCTCGACCAGGAGCCCCAATTTGACCCCACCAAAACCGTTCTGGAAGTAGTACAGGAAGGAACGCAAGAAGTGGTCGATTTATTGAAAGAATTTGATCAAATTAATGAAGCATTTGGAGACCCCGACGCCGATTTTGACAAACTGCTCGAACGCCAGGGAGAAGTTCAAGAAAAACTAGACACCCTCGACGCCTGGGATTTGGATAGCAAACTCGAACGCGCCATGGACGCCCTCCGTTGTCCGCCGCAGGATGCCCTCATTGCCAATCTCTCCGGCGGTGAAAAACGCCGCGTGGCTCTCTGCCGTTTGTTGCTCAAGAAACCCGACGTGCTTCTCCTCGACGAGCCTACCAACCACTTGGATGCCGAGTCGGTGTTATGGTTGGAAGAGCACCTACGTCAATACGAAGGAACGGTCATTGCCGTCACCCACGACCGCTATTTTCTGGACAATGTGGCTGGCTGGATTCTCGAACTAGACCGTGGTGAGGGAATTCCGTGGAAAGGGAATTATTCTTCTTGGTTGGAACAAAAACAAAATCGGTTAGCCAAGGAAGAAAAGCAGGAATCAAAACGCCAAAAATCCCTGCAACGCGAACTTGAATGGGTACGAATGGCTCCCAAAGCCCGTCAGACCAAATCTAAAGCCCGTTTGAGCGCCTACGAAAAGCTGCTCGACGAAGACGGCAAACAGAAGGAAGAAAGATTGGAACTTTATATACCTTCGGGACCTCGTCTGGGCAACAAAGTGATTGAAATGGAGGGCGTTTCGAAAGCCTATGGCGACAAATTATTGTTTGAAAATCTGACCTTTTCTCTGCCTCCCGCTGGGATTGTGGGTATCATCGGGCCAAACGGTGCGGGTAAATCCACCCTCTTTAAACTCATTACGGGTCAGGAAAAACCCGACAAAGGAACCATCACCATCGGCGATACGGTCCAAATCGCGTACGCCGACCAAGAGCACAATCAACTAGAAGCGGGAAAAACGGTGTTTCAGCAGATTTCGGAAGGCAATGAATGGATCATCTTGGGCGGCAAGCAGTCCAACGCCCGGGCGTACGTGAGCCGCTTTAACTTTTCGGGCAGCGATCAGGAAAAGAAAATTGGCAACCTCTCGGGGGGCGAGCGCAACCGTGTTCACCTAGCCATGATGCTCAAAGAAGGCGGAAACGTATTGCTGTTAGACGAACCAACCAACGATCTAGACATCAACACTTTACGCGCACTGGAAGAAGGTCTTGAAAATTTCGCGGGCTGTGCGGTCATCATCTCCCACGACCGTTGGTTCTTGGACCGACTTTGTACGCACATTCTGGCTTTTGAGGGCGACTCTCAAGTATATTGGTTTGAAGGAAACTTCTCTGATTACGAAGAAAACCGCCGCAAGCGTCTCGGCACCGACGCCACTCCAACGCGTATCAAATACAAAAAATTGATGGCCTAAAATGCCCCATTGATGTAGTAAGCGCTGACAAGATTCAAAGCTCTGTCAGCGCTTTTGTTTTTATTGTTTCGCCCCTTTCCACTTTTTCAATTCGCGCTTCGACATTTCTTGCGTCACAATGCTTTCTGGGAAATCAGACGTATAAAAAGCCCCCTGTTGAAGAACCACTCCCGCAGGATGGGTCGTGGTATAAAAAGTGGGAACTAAGTAGCTGAAGGAATGAGCTTCGGTAAAAGCCTTTGCTTTATCTAAATAGTAAACCGTAAATTGGGCAAGGGTATTTCCTTCAAAAGTATCGTCGGCCACAATACCAAGTGGCTGTCCTGCTTCCACTGATTGGCCCGGTTTCACCATGATTGTACCCATTTTGAAGCGATTGTAGCGTCCAAAAGTACCATCTTGATGAAAGATTTCGACAAAATTGGTATTGGTAGAAAACCAAACCTCTTCTGAGTGCGTCGCAAATTCGTTTTTAATCTCACTAACTACCCCGCGCCGCGCCGCAAAAACCGTATCTCCTTTTTGCATTTGAAAAGACATTCCATAAAAGTTAGTTACTTTCTTCCCACTCAACATTTCGACAATATTTTGGGTCTGATTTGCTCGGTGCGCTTCTTTTTTTGAAAAAGGGAATAAGTAAATAAAAGGTTTGGGCGGTTTGTTGAGCAAGCGACCTTTTAAGGTTTTGTAACCGAATTGAAAGGAAATTCCTTGGTTAGCCTGCGAAGGTTTAATAGTAAACAAGCTCCCGTTACCCGCCGAAACAGCACTTAAATAAGGCAATACACATGAGCAACTGCCTCCCTGCAAACTGGTAAACTCCACCTTAACGGAGTAGTCGCAGTAGTTGGGGTTCTTGTATTGGAACGTATACTCCTTCTTGGTCTCGTCTCTGGTGTAGGTTATTTCAATCGGATTTGATTGGCTAAAAGTCTGCGTGATTGACCAACTGCAAAAAAAAATCAGGATTAAAAGCGTCCGTTGCATAAGAATGAAGAGGGGTTGTTTAGGAGATACCTTGTTATGGTTATTTTGTCAGAAACGCGCACACCCGCTTCACGGTTTCATCCAAGGTTTTGTAGTCAATGCCCAGGACTTTTTTAATTTTCTGCCCGTCATAAACGAGTTTAGTTCTGGCCGTTTTGGCCGTTTCTTTGGTAATGAGCGGTTTGCTGCCCGTGAGCCACGAGCGCAGCGCTTCCACCCTCCAGATGGTCTCGGCCATGAAAAAAGATACCGTTTTTGAAGGCGGTTGCTTGCCAAAGGCCGTGGCTATTTTGGCAAATAACTCCCGATACGTCACGTGACCAGCGCTCAGGATGTAACGTTCATTCTTGATGTCAGAAAACAACAACTGCACAACCGCCTCGGCGACATCTTCCACGTCTACGTAGTTGATTAATCCTTCGGTGTAGTATTTTTTTTCGTCATATACGTATTTAAACAACTGCGTGCTGCTGCGTTGCCAATCGCCTTCCCCCAATACCATGCTTGGATTGACCACTACCGCCGCCAGTCCCTCCGCCACTCCCCGCCACACTTCCAGTTCGGCCAAATACTTACTTTTACCATAGTTTGAATTCAGCGGTGATTCTTCCCATTTTTGGTTTTCATCAATCACAGTGACTTCCCCAGGGGCAACCTTATTGGGGTCGGGTCTACCCAGTGCGGCCACTGAACTGACAAAGGCAAGTTTTTTGATTCCTTCTTCCAATGCCGCATTGACCACGTTGGCGGTTCCGTTTACATTAATATCGTACATTCGGGTACGGTCACGGGGAATAAAAGAAACAATTGCGGCGGTATGAATGGCATACGTCACTCCCGCCAAAGCTTCTTCGAGTGATATTACGTCCAACACATCCCCTTCAATCCATTCAATCTCCGACTGAATGTCTTTCACTAAACGCATATCACTGTCGGGGCGTTTTAACCCCCTGACACGATAGCCGTTTTTCAACAAACGACGAGCCACGGCACTGCCGATAAGGCCATTTGTTCCCGTTACAAATACAATCGGACTAGAATCAGTTAGGTGTTTCAAGTATCAAGCAGTTTGGTTATTTTTAGTAGCGCAAAGGTAAAGAATCTGGTTCCACATCAGCCTATCTTTCTCGTGATTGCTGACGGGTTTTGTAAGAATACGCAAAAACTGTCAGCTCCCATCTGTGAGACTGTCTACTATTTTAAGTAACTTTCCGCCCATTTTCAGAAAGAGAACAAAAGCAAGGTCTAAAAACATCGCGGTAATTTTAACAGTTTCGGCCGTTTCATTCGTTTTTACCTTTACACTCTAACCAATTAATTAACTGATTTTTTATAATGAACTTTTTTGCATCGTTGAAAGAGGCTTTGACTGAGGGGGTGATAAGTCAAATTGCAGCACAAAAACTAGAAAAACCCGAGAAGATACAAAAGATTTTTGATGCGTTGGGCGTCTCTCTTGTGGGTGGATTAATCAAACGGGTGACTACGGAATCCGGCATGAAGCTCGTGTACAACCAAGCGCAGAAAATTGAATTTGGCCCCGAAAATATCGAACGTATTTTAAAAAATGAGGCTGAATTTGAAAAGCTGAAAGCCGTTGGAGAAAAGGATTTAAATACGGTATTGCCTGGTCTCAAAAGTGCCATCAGCAGTATGGTGTCCAAATATGCTGGCACGCAAAATTCATTGGTTGCTTCGCTTTGCGGCGTAGCCATGCCCATCGTGATGTCGGTCATTAAACAAAAAATAGCCGAGAAAAAACTAGATGCGGAGTCGCTCGCCGCTTACATGGGCGACCAACGCGAAGAAATGCTCACCGTACTTCCTGATTTGAATGATAAGCTCATTGAAACAATGGGTATCCAGTACCTGCTGCAAAATTTTTCCGTTCCGCGTACCGAAGAATCAGGCGTGGTGTCCAGAGGGGCAGGCACCGAGAAAGGAAGCGCGTCTCAGCCTTTCTTGGTAGGAGTAGATATGCAACAACAAGCTGATTATCAACCTTATCTAAAATGGTTTGGCATCGGAGCTTTGGTGATTGGGGCCATTGCGGCGGGAATTTATTTCTGGAATCAGCGACAAGCCGCGTCGGAAGAAAGTACTTCTGAAACCGATTCTACCATGATTGAGGCAAGAACCATTCAGGAGCCGCCCGCGACCCAAGATTCGGTTGTTAAGGATACAACAACGGCCGTAGCCGCGGTTACTCCCCCTGCGGCAACCACGGCAAATCCCATGTCGGCTTACCTCGAAAATGCCACCGCACCCGCAGGAAAAGTGTTTAAGTTTGAAAATGTGGACTTTGAAAATAATACCACGCAATTGAAAGCAGAGGCCAATGCACCCATTGCAGCCTTGGCTGAATTGCTCAAAAAATACCCCAACGCGCAGGTAAAATTGGTAGGTTATGCCAACGATGCCCAACAGCCCGTGACCAACAAAGTGCTATCGGTCAAACGGGTTTTTGCCATCAAAGACATATTAATCAAATCAGGAATCAGTTACATCAGGATTGATGCCGAAGGGCGTGGGACAGGCGTAAGCAAAGATAGCGCGCCTGGTCAAAAACCATTGCGTGAGATTTATGTGCGTTTCGTGAAAAAATAATCGAATAAAAGCTCAAAAAAATGGAGAAGCGGTGTCCGCTTCTCCATTTTTGGCTTCTGGTAACTTCGTCTTTGCATTTATCCATTTTTTCTTTTCTCAAGGTAAGCTTCTATTTCCGCCAAGCTCAACGCGTTGAATGTCATCTCTTTGGTTAGGCCACCTTTTCTGGCTACGTTTACTCCGTAATGCATGTCAAAATAGCCTTCTTTTTGGTGCGCATCAGGATTGATACTGAGCATTACCCCTTTGTCCATGCAATACCTTATCCAACGCCAATCCAAATCCAAACGCCAAGGACTCGCGTTGATTTCAATGACCACTCCGTGGCGTGCACATGCCTCAATAATCACTTTATGGTCAATCGGATACCCTTCCCGAGCCAGCAACAGCCGTCCTGTGGGGTGGCCCAATATCGTAGTGTATGGATTTTCAATCGCCGCCAACAAACGTCCCGTTGCTTTTTCAAGGCTCATAGTGAGGTTACTGTGGACCGATGCCACCACGTAATCAAAGGTTTTCAGCACCTCCTCTGGGTAGTCCAACGAACCGTCACTGAGGATGTCAGACTCAATTCCTTTCAGGATTTTAAACGGTTTGGAGGCATTGGAAGACAACGTCTGATTCAGGCGGTCAATTTCTTCGTGCTGCAATTTGACCCGATCGACCCGGAGACCATTGGCATAACTTGCCGTTTGTGAGTGGTCTGCAATGCCCAGGTATTCAAATCCCAATTCTTGACAATACCGCGCCATCACTTCCAGGCTGTGCTTCCCGTCGGAATAGGTACTGTGGTTGTGTAAAATTCCCCGCAGGGCATCCCACGTAATCAGGTCTTCATTTGTATGTTTGGTCAGCCACTCAAATTCTCCCAAGCCTTCGCGCATTTCGGGTACTACGTACGGCAACCCTGCTTTTTGGTAAATAGCTTCGGCGGATTCTTCGCGGGAATTGCTGTAAGCTACTGCCAACAAAGAGGTTCCCAACGCCGTCGATTGCCTTAAATGCGCTTCGGTACTTTCTAAAATAAATCGTTCACTTTCAAACCTATCAGGTTGTACAAAAACAATTTCTACCTGAATTTCCAGCGTTTTTTTCTGCTCTACTTCTTCGCCCTGCGGTGGCAAGTCGGTAGTGGTACTGCGGTCAACAATCTTGCCCCGCCACGTAAAAGGGGAAGATATTTTTTCGTTTTGCAATAACCACCTTATTTCATTGATTTGACGTATAGCCGCCACAGGCGACTCCGTACCGACCAGCAGCTGAATTGTTTCAACCGTTTCATTTTTACGCGCTACCTCTCCCGTTATCACCACATTTGGAAAGTGTTTCTGAAGTTCCTCCCTGATTAACTCAGCCAAAATTGCGCCCTTGTCCATACGTACCTTGCCCATTTGGCTTTGTAAAAACGCCATCGAAGCCAGAATTTTCTGCTGGGTACTTTCGCCAAATCCTTTCAATTTTGCAATTTGACCAGTCTCACACGCTTCTTGTAAGCCCGCAATGGTGTCGATGCCCAATTGCCGCCAGATTGTCCCGATTTTTTTGGCACCAATTCCTTTTATTTTAAACATCTCGAGCACTCCTACGGGTGTTTGAGCCATGAGTTGTTCCAGCTCAGTCAAGCGTCCCGTTTGCACGATTTCCTGAATTTTGGCGGCCATACTTTTCCCCACACCCGGCAATTGGGTCAATGCTGCGGTCGACAATGTCGCCAATTCTTGGCCATTGAGCCGACTCAGGTTAAAAGCCGCCGACGAATAGGTGCGGATTTTAAAAGTATCTGCATCATGCAGTTCAAGCAATTTGGTCGTTAGTTCAAGGATTTCTACAATTTCGTCGTTAGACATAACTAAAAAAAGAATTAGGGATGGTTACTTATTTCGAGGGTTTTAATCAACAAAAATATTTGTAAATAAACGCAGATAAGCCAAGTAAAAGAAGATTCAACGGTCAAATAATACCAAAAAAACCTGCCCATCTACCGTAGGCTTTCCCTTTTTCATATTAGTTCAACGGACTACTTCGTTAACAATGGCATGAATTTATCTTTTGTGGTGTCCAATTGTGGGACATACCAATTCATTTTGGGCGAAAAATCAACGGTATTTGCCCGATTTGGGCAAAAAACACCCCATTCAATGAATAATAATCCACGTAAAAGTTGCAAAAGCAGCGTGGAATAAAATTTTATCAAACTATTGCATCACTATCACCCCAAAGATTACGTATGATATATCGCTTTACCTTTATTTTAACTCATGTTTCACTAATAAAACAATTACAATTATGGAAAACAATCAGCAAAACAAGGGTACATTCGCTTGGGTAGGACTGGTTATCATGACGTTGGCGGCGGGTGCATTCGGTTTTATGTACTTCGATCAAAAAGGCCAAACCGAGACAAAAGAGGTCGCGATTGTTGAAAAAGCAAAAGAACTCGCGTTTACTCAAACGAAATTAGATTCGGTATCACGTAATTTAGACGCAAAAATCGCCGAAACACAGCAACTTGGTGGCAATATAGAAGAGCTAATGAAAGTAAAAGCTCGACTAGAAACGGACAAAGCCAACTTGAAGAAAAACATGCGATTTGAGATTGGCAAATACACCGCGAAAATCAAAGAATACGAGCAATTTCTGGCCGATAAAGACGTCGAACTCGTAAAACTTAGAGAAGAAAACGGCGTATTGGCAGCAACCAATCAAAACTTAAGTACCGAAAATACAGGTCTCAAGACCGAAAAAGAAGCCTTGACGCAGGTAAAACAACAGCTTACCGACTCTGTAATGACCTACAGCAGTCAAAATCGGGAATTGAGCGAAAAAGTTGCCATTGGCGCTGCACTCAAGGCCGAAAATATCAAAGTGTTGGCCGTTACTCCTAAAGGTAAAATTAAAAACGACGACAGCTACAAGGCAAAACGCGTAGACAAAATCAGATTACAGTTCACTCTGCCGTCTAACCCATTAACCCAGCCTGAAGAAAAAGAGATTTATGTACGTGTACTTGATCCAGACGGCGCGGTAATCTCTGACGAAGCAATGGGCTCGGGCAAATTCAACTGGAAAGGACAAGAGATGATGTTCACCACTAAAGACCGCGTAGCTTATCAAAATACAAATCAAATGGTTGAAATGACCTATGACAATGCACAACGCTTCCGCCCAGGTAAATACAGCGTGGAAGTATATTCGGAAGGATTCCGCATTGGCTCAAGCAATTTCACGATTAAATAATTCGACAAGGCAATTGACTCTTTAAAAAGCCTGATTCATCTTCTTGAAAGTCAAGTCTGTCAGAATGCGGTTGGGTAACTCCCAACCGCATTTTATTTTTGTTGCATCAGTCAGCCAAAAACAAACAATCGGTTAATCATCCTTAAATCCTGAAATGCAATGGAAACGCAACGCGACCCCCAACTTTGGAAAATGGCAAAAGCAAGAGCTTCGTTCAAAAGCCACCTTTATGTGTACCTTTTTGTCAACGCTGCCTTATGGACCTTGTGGGCCTTTGGCCTGATATGGAGCCGAGGCGATACCTATCCTTGGCCCGTATGGACATCTTTCGGTTGGGGAATAGGGCTTGTATCTCATTATTTTTCGGCGTACACTTACAGTGAAAAAAACATGGTAGAACGCGAATATCAGAAGCTTTTGAACAAAGAATGACACCTTTAACCCTGCTTTTACATGCAACCTCGTGACGAAAAGCTCTGGAGAATCGCCAAGCGAAGGGCCCATTTCCAACGCGATTTAATGTCTTATCTGTTCACAAACGCCATTTTAATCACCATTTGGTACCTTACTTCTGGAACCAAGAGTCATTTTTGGCCCGGTTGGGTACTCGTTTTTTGGGGAATTGGCCTCGTCACCCAATATTACCGCGCCTACATTCGCCCTAACGACGATGACCTCGCCGAACAGGAATATCAAAAGCTCTTGAAAGAAAAACAGAATGGTTTATAAAATGGCTCAATATTCTACCATTCAATCTCCTGCAAACCCTTGGCTTTCAAATAATTATTTGCCTGACTAAAGTGATTATTGCCAAACCAACCACCAGAGTTGGCCGACATCGGCGAAGGGTGTTTTGATTTCAGCACAAAATGTTTTTTGGGGTCAATGATTCGGCCTTTGTCCTGCGCATATCTTCCCCACAGCAGAAAGACCAGCCCCTCTTTATCGTCGTTTAAATGACGAATGACGGCATCTGAGAATTGTTCCCAGCCGTGCCCTTGATGAGAGCCTGGCTTGCCTTCCTGCACGGTAAGCGTGGCGTTGAGGAGGAGTACTCCCTGCTCGGCCCATCGCTCCAAGTTTCCGCTGCGCGGAAAAGGCTTCCCCAAATCATTTTGAATTTCTTTGAAAATATTGATGAGCGAAGGAGGGATAGTAACACCGTCGTTGACCGAAAAGCAAAGCCCGTTGGCTTGCCCTCTACCATGGTAAGGGTCTTGCCCCAAAATGACCACTTTGGTTTTGTCAAAAGGGCATTTATCAAATGCATTAAACATCAGTTTGCCAGGTGGATAGATTTGTTGGGTTTTGTATTCCTGACGCACATACGCAACCAAGTCGGCAAAATAAGGCTGTTCAAATTCGGTCTGCAATCGAGCCTTCCACGAAGCTTCAATCTTAATATCCATACAAAATAATGACGGGTTTAAAATTTATGGTTTAAAATGAACCTCTGCCTAAAACAGTAAGGCTATACTGTTCGTTGTAAGCATTGAGATACTTTTTTGACAAAGATTTGGTTTTTTTAATGATTAAAACCTAATTTTGGTTATAAAGTTAGTAAAGCTTCATAAAACCATGACATCCGCGATTACAGAAGGCGTTCGAGTAAGCGTATTGACGCAATATCAGCCCGAATATTCGAGCCCGATGCAGGCCCATTTCGTATTTACGTACCGCATTACCATCGAAAATCACAGCGAGCATACGGTACAATTGTTGCGCCGGCACTGGTTCATCCATGACTCAAACGGTACCGTTCGGGAAGTAGAAGGCGAAGGCGTAGTAGGGCAACAACCCGTGCTTGAACCTGGCGAAGTCCATGAATACGTATCGGGCTGCAACCTTCGCACCAGCATGGGTAAAATGGGCGGCACTTACCTGATGGAGCGCATCATGGACGGCAAACAATTCAACGTAACAATTCCTGAGTTTACGATGATTGCCCCCTACCGTCTGAATTAGGCCTCATTTTAGGTAGTGCAAAATTGTTGTCAATTATTCTATCAAACAGAAAATACTGTATATCCCCCGATAATTTATTTTTTCGGTCTCGCAGTTTTACCTTCTGCGGTTCTCCATTTTTCGGTTATTAAATCCCCCCGATTTTGTTCCTTCGTCCTATTTTTCGCTATTTTTTTGCTGCCCAAAACGAACACGGTCTTCATTCTCCTTTTGTATTCGATCTCTATCTAAATACAATCAAAAAAGATACTTTAAAGCCCCGTTTTGAAGCCATTGAAGCGCTGCGCAACGAAATGCTTCAAAGTCGTGAAACCCTCACAATTACCGATTTTGGGGCGGGTTCAAAAGTGAATGCCTCCCCCGTTAGGGAAGTGCGCGACGTGGCGAAACATTCAAAAAAATCGGCTCAGTTGGGGCGACTTTTCTACCGACTGATTCAGCATTTCAATTATTCCACGATTTTTGATTTGGGAACTTCATTGGGCCTGACCACCCTCTACTTGGCATCCGCCAAGCCAGATGCGCACATTTTCACTTTTGAAGGCTGCCCCGAAACGGCCAACTTAGCCCGACGTAATTTCGAAAAAATTGGCGCATTGGCCCCGATTGAAGTCATTGTTGGAAATTTAGACGAAACCCTGAATGCTCAGGTAGCCGCTATCCCCAGTATCGACTTTGCCTTTTTTGATGCCAATCACCGGTACGAGCCTACCGTCCGCTACTTCGAAACCTGCCTGACCAAGGCCCACGAAAATAGTCTCTTTGTTTTTGATGATATTCATTGGTCTCCCGAGATGGAAGCCGCCTGGGAGTATATCACCCAACATCCGTCCGTTACGGTCACGATTGATTTGTTTTCGGTTGGGTTGGTTTTCTTCCGAAAAAAACAACCCAAACAAAATTTCGTGTTGCGTTGGCGATTTTGGCGATAGGTTTGCTCTTTTAAAAATCCTATCTTAATTTGCAGAGCAATTATTAGCAGGCTAATACTTTAACCTCATGACTCACCCTTCCGATTCTCGTGCCTATTTTTTCAAAATTGATACCACCATCAAGAAAATCCGCAACGTGTTACAGAAACGTTTCAACGATTCGGGATTTGATTTGACGGTAGACCAATGGGTATTGATTGACCACGTAGCCAGAAATCAGGGAATAAGTCAAAATATGTTAGCCGAACTCACCACCAAAGACGCCCCCACAGTGACGCGCATTTTGGATTTGCTCGTCAAGAAAGGATTGGTCGAGCGCCGCATGTCGGACGAAGACCGGCGTAAATTCAACATTTTTTTAATGCCCGAAGGCACCAAAACATTCGAGATGGTTTTGCCCGTGGTCAAAGAAATCCGTCGTCAAGGTTGGGGAGAACTTAACGAAGAAGACTACGCCCATTTTGTTAGAATTATGGACTCTATCTATCAGAATTTCAGCGAATAACGACTTCCTACTAAGTTTCTATTTTTCGGCCCAAAACCACCATTACTCCAAAAAGGAGCACCACAAACACCAGCGCTGCCCGCAACCCCTGCGAGTCTGCCAGAAAGCCAATGACTGGCGGCCCAAACAAAAACCCAAAGTAGCCCAACGTACTAACCATGGCCAATCCTACGCCGTTGGGTAATGATGTGTTGTGACCTGCGTTGCTATAAATAATGGGAATAATGGTTGATAGGCCCAAGCCCACCAAAAAAAGACCACCAATGGCCACCCACACGGAGGGAATCATCAACGCAACCACCAAACCGAGCATTGCCAGAGCCGAATTTGCCAAAATAAGGCGTTTATCCCCAAAAATTGTTCGGATTTTATCCCCTCCGAAACGCCCAATCGTCATCGCGGCCGAAAACGCCGACAAACCCAGTGGTGCCATCGCGGCATTGGTTTGGAGAACATTTTTCAGGTAGTTGGTGCTCCAATCGGCCATTGCGCCCTCCCCCAACATGGCACAAAACGCAATCAGACCCATAAAAAGCATGGAGCGGTCGGGTAGCCGAAAAGCCACGCCTTCGTTCGACGGTTTGACCGTATCTGGAATCAAAAAGAACACACAAGCCACCGCAATCACCAAAGCCCCCGCCGAAACGACCGCAAAGTGAAACGTGGTGCTAAACGGCACAAAAAAAGAACCACTCAATGCACCAAGCATCATTCCTACGCTGAAAATGGCGTGAAAAGAAGACATCATCAGAGCATTATAGCGTTGCTCAATCGCCACCGCTTGGGCGTTCATTGCAACATCCAGCGCCCCCATAAACGCGCCGATTATGTAAAAAAAGACTGCTAAGTGCCATTTTAAGGATAGCAACGGAAACAAAAATAACGAACAACAAAACAACAAAAGCGACAGCGTTGTGGCAAATTTGCTGCCCCGACGTGCAATGAGCCAACCCGTGAGCGGCATGGACGTGAGTGAGCCCACTGCTACACAAAGGAGCATTAGTCCTAAAGTGCTGTTGTTGAGCGAAAAAAGTGTTTGAATACTGGGTAATCGGGTACTCCAATTGGTATAGATGAATCCACAAATGAAGAAGATCAAACTGACGGATATTCGACTTGGAGGCATGAAGATGTAGGTTAAGAAAATGAAATTATAGTTTAGCGCCTCGCAGGAATTCTTCAATTCCCATGCGTTTTTTCCCTTCTAGTTGTAGCTCCTCAATCGCCAGCCAACCATCACCCGTCTTGAAATGAAGGAATGATTTATTATCGGTCACAAAATCTCCAGTTTCTCGTTCACTGGATTCTTGATTGGCCACTGAAACCTTGTACACTTTACAGATTTTTCCATTGAGGGTAGTCCAAGCAGTCGGATAGGGGGATAATCCACGCACAAAGTTGCGAATAGCAGAAGCAGATTGCGTCCATTGGATTTGGCAGGTCTCCTTAAAAATCTTGGGAGCACTTTTTAACTCCTCAATCTCAGGTTGTGGGATTTGAGGATAATTACCGTCCTGTACAGCCTGCGCGGTTTTCACGACCAAAGCTGCCCCTTTTTGCATCAAACGCTCGTAGAGTGTGCCTACTGTATCATCTTCGTGAATCGGCTCGGTTTCCTGAAAAATGATTTGACCTGTATCTATCTCATGTTGCAGAAAAAAAGTTGTAACGCCCGTTTGCGTTTCGCCGTTGATGATGGCCCAATTGATGGGTGCCGCCCCACGATACTGGGGCAAAAGCGACGCATGAAGGTTAAATGTTCCTTTTGGCGGCATATTCCAAACGACTTCGGGCAACATCCGAAAAGCCACCACCACTTGCAAATCCGCCTGATAGCTGCGCAATTCTTCCAAAAAATCGGGGTTTTTAAGTTTTTCAGGTTGAAGAACAGGAATCCCCTGCGACAAGGCGTATTGCTTCACGGGCGAAGGCGTCAATTGCAAACCCCGCCCAGCGGGTTTATCGGGTGCTGTCACCACCGCCACCACATTTGAGCCACTTTCCACGAGCTTTTGAAGACTGCTCACCGCAAATTCGGGTGTACCCATAAAAATAATCCGAAGACCTGTCATAAGAAATTAATTTCTACGTTTAAAGTAGTACAATAAGGCTATTTTTTAGGATAAAGCCTTTGGGGATATTGATTTCAGTTGCAAATATTGCTAATTTTGTGATTCAATTCTCGACTATGAACCGACACGACGAATACTTTTCGGTCTTGCTGAAGAAGTGACAGATTCTACCATCCATTTGTAGAGCGGTCATTTCACCGTTCTTTTTTTTTGTCCATAGTACCAGAAATTTCTTTACCACTAACAAATATCCTATAACAATTAACGTACAGTAAAGCAAAATGGCTAAAATACAGTACTACACCGAAGAAGGTCTCAACAAGCTTAAGGCTGAGTTGCAGGACTTAAAAACGCGGGGCCGACAAGAAATAGCAAGAGCAATAGCTGAAGCTCGCGATAAGGGTGATTTAAGCGAAAATGCCGAGTATGATGCCGCCAAAGAAGCACAGGGATTGCACGAAGCAAAAATCTCTAAATTAGAAGAAGTCTTGGGCAATGCCCGCATCCTCGATGAATCGTCAATTGATACGTCGCAGGTGGCTGTGTTGTCTAAAGTCAAGATAAAAAACCGTAAGAACAACGCCGTTGTGACCTACACCCTTGTGTCTGAGGAAGAGGCCGATTTGAAACTCGGAAAAATCTCCGTTGGCTCTCCCATCGGCAAAGGTCTGCTGGGAAAAAAGGTAGGTGATGTAGCTCAATTTCAGGTTCCTGCGGGAGCCATGGAGTTTGAGGTATTGGAAATATCAAGATAGACCTCAAAATACCCCAGCTCCGTGCTGGCATAGATTTTGAACTAAAAGTGGGCAGGCTTCCTAAAGCTGCCCACTTTTTTTTATTCCCAAACAAAATTTCTCATTTTAGATAATTAGTTTCAAAAACAACCCATTTATTCGTTTTTTTTGCCAAATGCTGCCAAATATAATTTGGCTAACGGTGGTTTATAGATTTTTACTGTGTTTTCAAGTAAAATTACTTTAAAAACACACTTAGCAAAATCTTAAAATAATTAAATATATTCTACAAAAAGTTATGATAAATGGATTTTACTTACAAGATTTGCTCAACAAAGCGCGTTTATTGAGTAATATCGCTAAGTATTCCAAAATCAGAAAAAGTAAAATGAATTATCAGCCACCAGTATATTTGACTCCTCATTTATACATGACCAACGAAGAAGTTGCGATTGTAGATGGGTTGGTAGACCATCAGGAAATGCCAAAAAAATTTGATTCAAATCGAGTCATTACCTATTTTGAAGGGCAAGATTTTTGCCTTGTCCTCTTCTTTGCAGACCTCAAAGACCGAGGCTTTCAGAAGTATGTTGTCAGTGATTTTTCGGTGAATGTCGAAGAAATGTGCATGCTCTCCAACTCGCTGACGCAAATGATTAGCGAAGGTATCAATGTGCATTTACTGAGTCAAGCCAAAAATCGCGTCGATAACATGATTCACATGTCAGGTACTTTTAGGGCGTTGTTTGGCAAGAAAAAAGCGGAAGAAACCGACGATTGGTAAACTATAAAACGTCGAAAGTTAACGTCGGCGAGGTTTTGAACCAGGGCGCGCAGCCCTCGCCGACGTTAAATAATTATACGTTAAAACGGAAGTGCATGATATCACCATCTTGCACCACGTATTCTTTTCCTTCTACCGAAATCTTACCCGCATCGCGGCAAGCAGCCTCGGTTTTGTACTTTTCGTAATCGCTCAGTTTAATGACTTCGGCCCGAATAAAGCCCTTCTCAAAGTCAGTGTGAATCACCCCAGCGGCTTGCGGTGCTTTCCAGCCCCGCTGAATGGTCCATGCGCGTACTTCTTTGACACCCGCCGTAAAGTACGTAATCAGATTTAAAATGTGATACGATGCCCGAATCAATCTGTTCAAACCAGATTCTTTCAAACCGTATTCTTCCAAAAACACTGCGCGCTCTTCGGGGTCTTCCATTTCGGCAATTTCTGATTCAATGGCCGCGCAAAGCACAATCACTTCGGCATTCTCTTCGGCCACAGCCGCTTTCAATTGATCCACGTATTCGTTGCCGTTGATGATGGCCGATTCGTCGACGTTTGCTACGTAGATGACTGGCTTGATGGTCAACAATTGTAAGTCAGCAATGGCCGCTTTTTCATCTTCCGTCAGTCCTACGGCCCTAACGCTTTTACCGTGGAGCAAGGCATTTTTAACGCGCGTAATAATTTCAAGCTCGACCTTGGCTTTTGCATCTCCAACGCGGGCCGCTTTTTCAACCCGTGCAAATTTCTTCTCAATGGAGTCCAAATCTTTCAATTGAAGCTCCAAATCAATGATTTCTTTATCGCTGACAGGATTAACGCGCCCTTCTACGTGTACGATGTTATCGTCGGCAAAGCAACGAACCACGTGGATAATGGCATCCACTTCCCGAATATTTGCCAAAAACTGATTTCCTAAGCCTTGCCCTTTGCTTGCACCGCGTACAAGTCCAGCAATATCGACGATTTCGACGATGGTAGGCACCATACGTTGTGGATTCACTAAGCCTTCCAGTATTTGCATCCGCTCGTCGGGCACTTCTACCACGCCTACGTTGGGTTCAATGGTACAGAAGGGATAATTGGCTGCTTCAGCCTTTGCACTTGACAATGCACTAAAAAGGGTGGATTTGCCCACATTCGGCAATCCGACAATACCACATTGGAGAGACATTCCGGGAGTTTTGAGTTTTGAGTTTTGAGTTGCGGGTTAGACAGAAAGCTCATCAATAGGCAAATACCCTATCTTTTACTTCATTTCCAACGACCTCTCCTCCCTCGTTATGAACAAATAATAATATAACTCACTTGAGTGAGGCTGCAAAATTAGTATATTTAGACTTACCTACAAAACCAAAAGGCCTCCGGTAAGTACCGGAGGCAAGTTCTTGGATAGTTTTAGAAAACAGGTATTACTCCCACTTCAAATCGCTACCGCTATAATCTTCTTCCTCACGTACGGCGTACTGCGAGAAATCAATATTTGGCATTAATTCTGTTTTGATGTGATTTACGGTGTCCTGAAGTGCGTCCACAAATTTGTCGAAATCTTCTTTGTAGAGAAACATCTTGTGTTTTTCATACGCAAATCCGTCTCCTTGCGGAAAACGGCGACTCTCGGTGATTGTAAGATAATAATCATTGGAACGAGTCGAACGCACATCAAAAAAGTAGGTTCTTTTGCCGGCTTTTACGCGCTTAGAGTAGATTTTTTCTCGGTCTTTATCTTCCACTATACTTAGTAGGTTTAGAGTTTTAGCAAACGCTAAAGTACATGTTTTGTTGTTGCCTTTCAAAATTTTTGTAAAATAAAGTTACCGACTTTTACGTTATTAAGAACATGCCTTTTAAAATTGGTTTTGTAAAAAACATAGATTATATTAAATTTGTGCCTTATTATCAACCTATAACCCTTTTTTAGGTTGCATTTTTTTGAGTAGGCTTCGAGGTGAAAGCTCTGTGGAAACCATTCTTTTAGTGGAATTAAACCCGAAAAAACCTATGTATTATACCCCATTTTATTTAATTTTACTGTTGTCGTTTTTCACATTAAATTCTGCTTCAGCACAATTGTTAGGCAAAGAAGAACAGGGGAAAGCGTCTTTTTACAACAAAATGTTTGACGGTCGGCAGACCTCTTCTGGCGAAAAATTTAACCAGAAAGAATTAACCGCCGCCCATCGTTCCCTCCCAATCAACACCATGATTGAAGTAACGAATCTATCAAACAATAAATCGGTGATTGTTAGAGTTAATGACCGAGGCCCTTTTCATCATACACGTCTGATTGACCTGACTCGCGCCGCTGCCGAACACCTAGGTTTTATTAAATCTGGCATCGCTTCGGTCAAGCTTCGAGTGGTTGGTATGGAAGGAATGATTTTGCTCGGACAAAATGAAATCATCACCGATACGGGAGATATCATCGAAAAGGCCAACAAACTTTAACCTTTCCCAAAACTGCCAATGAGCACACGAACGCTGGATGTTGCAAGAGTAAGACAATACGGTAATTTAGAGTTTCTGGCTCGGCAGTTGGTTGAAGGTTTTATCACGGGTCTTCATAAGTCTCCCTTCCATGGTTTTTCGGTCGAATTTGCCGAGCATCGTCTCTATAATACGGGCGAGAGTACGCGGCATATCGACTGGAAAGTATACGGAAAAACCGACCGATTGTTTGTAAAACGCTACGAAGAAGAGACCAATCTACGCTGTCACTTGTTGATTGATACGTCGTCGTCGATGTATTATCCTGAGCCTAATCACGACAAGATTACATTCAGTGCGATGGCAGCGGCGAGCATCGCCAATCTCCTCCAACGCCAGAAAGACGCCGTCAGTCTGTGTACTTTCTCGGATACGATTGAAATTCAGACGCCAATCAAATCAACTCCTTCGCATATCCACAAGATTTTTTTGGACTTGGAAGGTATTCTTCAAAAACCCAAAGAACAGCGTAAAACGGCCGTGGCCGATGTGCTTCACTTGATTGCCGAAAAAATTCACAAACGGTCGTTAGTTGTCATTTTTAGTGATATGTTTGAAGATATTACGCAAACAGACCGCATTTTTTCGGCCATGCAGCACCTGCGTCACAACCTGCACGAAGTCCTGTTGTTTCACGTTACCGACCGCCGCACCGAAGAAGAATTTGCCTTTGATGACCGCCCGTACGAGTTCATTGATTTGGAATCAGGAGAAAAAGTAAAAGTTCAGCCCGGACAAGTCAAAAAGCAGTACCAAGAAGCGGTCAAAAAATATTATCAGGAATTGAAATTAAAATGTGGTCAGTATAAAATTGACTTTATAGAAGCCGACGTGGCCAAAGGCTACGACCAAATCCTGTCGGCTTATTTGGTAAAGAGAAACAAGATGCGTTGAGAAGGGAAATTACCAAAAACCTGTTTATTTTTGCCCCTTTACATCCAACGAATATGAAGCACTCTTTTACCGCCATTTTTGTCTCCCTTCTTTTATTTACGTTTTGTTTTATCGGTTGTAAATCCGCAAAAAAAGCTTTCAAACGCGGTGATTATGACGAATCTGTACTAAGAGCCGCCGAAAAACTTCGTGACAGCCCAACGAATTCATCTGCCAAAGAGATTCTCATACAGGCGTATCCATTGGCCTTGCAACAAAATCTCGACGACGTAGCCCGCTACCAAAACGCCCCCGAAGCCTTTCATTTTGAGCCAGTGGTTGACGCCTATGTACGTCTCAATCGCCTGTATGATGCCTTGCGCAAATGCCCAGCTTGCGAGCGTTTGGTTACCGTTCGGAGTTTCATTCCAGAAGAACGAGACGCCCGCGAAAAAGCAGCTTCTGAACGTTATGAAGCAGGGATGTTATCGATGCAAAACAAAGAAAATCGGCAGATGGCGCGTCAGGCGTATGAGCATTTTGAATCTGCCAACGCATTGCTTGGTGGCTACAAGAACGTTCAATCTATGCTAGATGAGTCGTACGAATACGCTTCTTTTAAAGTGGTTGTAGAGCAGGTATTGGTCACCTCGCGGGCGTATCAATTGAGCAACGAATACTTTCAGAATAAGGTTAACGAGTTTTTACAAACCAATAAGCGTCTCAATAAATTTGTACGGTTTTATTCCCCGCAAGAAGCTTCAACTACACGCCTCAAACCCGACCACGTCATAAAGCTAGAATTTGATGATTTTGTAGTGGGTCAGACCCTCATTCAATCCAATACCGACGTAGTGACCAGCAAAGACTCCGTAAAAGTGGGCGAAACGACTGTAAATGGGAAGAAAATACCAGTCTATAACAAAGTAACGGCCAAACTGACCCGCACCCGTAAATCGGTGCTGTCGTCAGGGTTGTTGGACATGCAAGTGATGGATTTCCGCAACAAGTCGGTGGTAACGCAGGAGAAATTCAGAGGAGATTTTACGTGGGTATGCGAATGGGCCAATTTTAACGGCGATGAGCGCGCTTTGACCGCTGAACAAAAACGCCTTTGCAGTGTTAGAGAAATCAATCCCCCACCTCCGCAACAGCTCTTCATTGAGTTCAGTAAGCCCATTTACGACCGCCTGACGAGCAAAATTCGGGATTATTATAAGAATTATTGAGCATTTGAGCATAAATTGTGGTGTGTTTGAACCGCATTTCGTTGGGTTGTGTGCAACCGAGTACACCAGCATTTCCATCAAAAAGCCCCCTTTAGAATCATTTCCAGAGGGGGCTTTTTGATGAGAATAAACCGTTTTATAGCTTCAATTTGATATTCATCCTTCCCAAAACTGCCGCAATACCAATCACAACAAACGCATAAATCAAAGACTTAAGAAGCCCCACCACCCCATAACTGAGCGCTTCGGGGAGGTGAAACGGCAGTAAATTAGCCACGCTGTAATAAACGTAAGGAATCAAATAACACGTCAGTGTAGCGGTTCCAGCGACCTTAATGGGAGCAAACCACTTGGCTTTTCCCCGCAAATCAACCCAAAAATAAATCCCAGCAAACAACATAAAGGCAATGCCACTGCACAAGAACACCCACGTAGGTGTAGCCTGAATTTTAGAAATGATAAAGAAGTTTCTCAACAATAATCCTATCAACACCATAGCCACGCCAATACTTGTAAAAATAGAAGGAACCTGTAATTTTCTATTTTTTTTGTACAACCACTCCATCAATAGCGTACCCAGCAAGCCCGTCATGGCGAAGGCATGAAACGCACCGTTGCCCAATATCCAGTCTTGTGGTCCCGAAGGCCAAAGGGCTTTCAACCACCCCGCATGACCCGCAATCGTAAAAAAAGTAAAAACACCCCCAGCAATAAGTAATCCAACGCTGCTTTTGTAAGCAAACAAATAAAGAATGGCACAGGTCAGGTAGGTCCAACCGATAAGGCCCAAAATCCCCCACCATTGCGGCCTCATGCCTACGAGTGCATTGGCCTCACCGCTTCTGAAAATATACGCCAGATAACACAGCAGCACCATTCCCAAGATTTGTAGTCCAAGAAAGAGGTACTTTTGGGTGCCCTCCCTTTTCGGGTACACATTCCAAATCAGGAAAAAGCCTGCAACCATCAAAATCTGAAACCATTCGCTCCGCATACCCGTTGCCTCGGGGTTAATTTCGGGAACGTTAACGGTAAAAACCCCCATGATAATCAGCGCGATGGAGCGCAAAATGATATGTTTAAGAATCAGCCCTTGACTGTCTCCATTTGCGATGCGGTTTTGGATGGCAAAAGGAATTGCCATCCCCAGAATAAACAGAAAACACGGAAAAATCACATCTGAAAAACCCAGCAAATCCTCATCGGCTTTGGCGTGTTGGAGCCAATACGGTATTCCGGACAATGACCAAAAATCGTTGACAAAAATCATAAGAAGCATGGTCAGGGCACGAAATGCGTCGATTGACGGCACTCGCTTTAGGGTAACTTGCACGGCAGGAATTGGTTTTGTTTATTGGCTTACTTTCTTTATTTCTTCATACATGGTTTTGAAGCAATTGGAAGGCGTGTTTTCACCCGCTTTTTCGTTGACTTTTATCCCGTAAAATTCATCTAAAAACGACCCCGCAGGCGACCATACGGTTTGCATCATCCCAAAAAAGCGCGGTTTCATTTCTTTGGTGGCCGTTGTTCTGAATTTTAGCATGTCATGGGTCTGGGCCACGGCAATTTTTGGCTTTCTCCAAGGGCAAGTAATGACATTGAAGCCTTTCATGGCAAAATACACCGCAGTTTGGTCGGGGCGTTCGTAATGCCAATCACAAATGACCACATCCTTGGCAATCAAATCAACCGCCTGATGGGTATTATTCATACTTGCCTCCCATTCACCCAGCCCCGTAGTTTTGCCGTCGATGAGGCGGTCGCCCCATATCCAAAGTTTTCGTTCTTTCAAGGCCAAATGATTCCTAATAGCGTTGACTTCTCCCGCAAACAACTCTGCCTTATTGCGACCGCTGCAACGCGGGCATTTATCGTCGCCAATGTAAAAAACTTCATCCATTCCCGCATGAAAAGCATTGCTTTCAAAAACATCGCAGATTTCATCGACCAAATCAAACACCACTTTATGCACTCCGGGATGCAGTGGACAGTAGCTTTTGCAGTACAGACCGTCGGCATTGGGCCACACGTACTTTTCGGGCATTTTTACATGCGGTGTTTCATCAAATTCGGGATAAACCCTCAGCAGGTTGTAAGTCGTTGTGGCCCACGATTGGTGCCCCAGCAGGTTGATTTGTGGAATAATCTGGATGTTGTTTTTCCGACAAGCCGCCACTAGCTTTTTCACCTCTCGGCGCGACAAAGCAATACTGTCCCGCAACTCGGGGTGGCTTTCAAATTGAAAATTAAAATCCACGCGAAGAATCAGCGTATTGACTTGACGCGAGGCCAACTCTTCATTAATAAATTTAACGAAAGCATCCACTTGCTTCGACTGCGGAGCCCCAATACAGAAACCCCGCACGGGCAATAAACTATCCAATTTGGTAGACTGTGCGCGCAGAATTGGGCTAAAAAAGAAAATACAAAAGAAGAAAGATAGAAGGCGTTTTTTCATTGATGAGAAGGGTTTGGCAAGCAAAGAATTTTGAAAATAAAAGAAAATACCGCCCGTAAGCTACTGCTGACGCTTTTCAGAACAAATGGACTTTTATAAACACATCAGGCTTTTCTCCAACCAAAAAATAGCTCAGAGAAAAGCCTGACAAATTCGCCCTTTAAGTTATTATTTCGATGATTTTATCTCAAAAATCCGAACGCTGTTTTCACTCATGCTGACTGGTACACCCTGCGCGGCTTCGACGGTGAGCGTTTGTGGATGATTAAAAATTTCTGTCAGCGTGTATTTCCCCGTTGCCGAAAGCCCCATTGTTTCCCACGCGTGGGAAGGGATTTTGACGGTAGTTTGTGCACCGTTATGCAAATCAAAATTACAAACAACTAATAATTTCTGTTTGTCAGAATGACGCAGGTAAACGTAGTGCTTTGCGTCGTTGTAGCCCGCACTTTGACCGTTATTGTTGGCATACTGCAAGTCGTAAAATGCTCCGTTTTGGATAGCATCACTTTTGTTAATCAATTTTAACAAATCAGCGTAAAATTTGCGCAGCTTTTGTTGGTCTTCATTGAGTTTGCCGCCGTCAAATTTTCCACCGTTGACCCAAGCTTGGTATTCGGGCACGCCCCAATAATCAAACATCGTAGTGCGGCCATCTTCTCCCGAAAAACCTTCGGCAACGGTGGGCGTTACGCCCACTTCCTGCCCAAAATACAACATCAAAGGCCCTGTGTGCAGCGTGGCCGAAACCACCATAGCAGGAATGGCATAAAACGGATTTTTAGCAAAATACTGGGAAGCAATGCGCTGCTCGTCGTGGTTTTCCAGAAAACGCAGCATCCGGTTGGCAAAATCGCCCGATTCCTGTTGCCACACCCGCGTAATGTCGGCGGTATGCCCGTGCCCTTCCATCAAGCGGCGTAGCGAATCGTAGAGACCTACTTTGTCGTAGAGGTAATCAAATTTGCCGTTAAAAAGATAATTACGGTACTCGGCAGGGTTGTAAATTTCAGCAATAAAAATCGCCGCAGGGTTTACTTTTTTAATTTCGGGAATCACCCAACCCCAAAACTCAAAAGGCACCATTTCGGCCATGTCGCAACGGAAGCCATCGACACCCTTGGCCGCCCAATAGAGCAAAATATCCCGCATTTTGAGCCAAGTACTCGGAATCGGGTCAAAATGACGGCTGCGATTGTTAAGATAATCGACGCCGTAATTCAGCTTGACGGTTTCAAACCAATCATTGATGCTGGGCTTGGCCGAAAACACGTCGTTTCCAGTAGCTTTCGCGGGAAATTCTTCGTACGGAAAAGTTGAAATCCCCGGCGGCACGGGCACGTTGTCGGGAACGAGGAATTTCCGATTGGGCAGGTAGTAAAAATTATTTTGGGGATTGAACGCCTCCTCTACCTTATCGCCTTCCCCAAAGTCTTTTACGCCTGAGGGCTTCATGTCTGACTTATACTGCCGTGCCACGTGATTGGGCACAAAATCAATGATAACTTTCAGATTGGCTTTATGAGAGCGGGCCACCAACGCCTCAAACTCCGCCATTCGATTGCGTACATCTACCGCCAAATCGGGATTGACATCGTAATAATCTTTGATGGCATACGGCGACCCTGCGATTCCCTTCACTACATACGGGTTATCTTTGGGAATTCCGTACGCCGAATAATCAGTCATGGTGGCGTGTTCAATCACCCCGGTGTACCAAACGTGTGAAATACCGAATTTTTTGAGTTCTTTCAGGGCTTTGTCGGTAATGTCATTGAATTTACCAGTGCCGTTTTCGTCACGCGTACCATAAAACTTATTGGTTGAATTCAGGTTGCCAAACAGGCGAGTGTAGATTTGATAAAGAACAATTTTGTCGGTTTGAGGTGGGTTCATGCGAGGTTGAGATTTAGGTGACGGCTGAGCTACTATACTCGTAACAAGCACATTAGCGGCAAGCCACAAAGCGGCTTTTATCGTAGTTTTCATTCATCATAGGTTAAAAAAACAGGTACTTTTTTCAAAAATACGGGGATTCACCCATATTTGCAACATGCACAAACCAATCCCGCGTCCGCGAATTTTATTGCTCAGTACGGTTCATTCAACCACAGATCCGCGCATTTCGGGGAAAATTGCTCCAAGTTTATCCGCTCATTTTGACCTCTTTGTTGCCTTAGCTGTTCACCCAAACGCCCAAAGAAAATCTCCGACCAACGAGCGTTTGATTCGCCTGCCGTACTTCCGTCAGCTTATTTGGCGTGTGTTGCTTGTCCATCCCCTTGTTTTGCTGAAATTCCTGTTTATCAGGCCGCAAATTGTCCATCTTTTCGTGGCCGAATTGCTGCCGTTGGCTTTTTTGTTTCGGTGGTTGGGGGCCGAGGTTGTGTATGAAGTTCAGGAGAATCTGTACAAAAAAATCCCCCTCAAATCGTACAATCGAGGTTGGTTTTTCGAGCGCCTTTTTCGCTATTTCGACCACAAAGCGCGGCACATATTCAAGTTTGTTTTTACCGAAGATGCCTATTTAAATGAGTATCAAAATCTCCAGAAGCCCTACGCTATTGTTCATAATTTTGCGTCTTCCGAATGGCTTTCATGGCCTTTTCCTGCACCAGATGTCCAACATCCCTCCTTTTTTTACGCGGGAGTCATCAGCTTTGAGCGGGCTTTTGATACTATGTTGAGTGCCTTGGTCATTGTAAAAAAGCAGCACCCGAGCGTACGGCTACACGTTTTTGGACACTTACGTATTGCACAAAAATCCTTAGAGGAACGGCACGACTACCAAGCGATAAAGGAACAATTGGTTTTTTACGGATATAAACCGCAAGAAGATGCATTTTTGTACGCCCAAAAGGCTCTTGCGGGCATTGCCCTGCTCAAACCCGTCGGCGATTATGCCGATTCTTATCCCACCAAAATGTTTGATTATATGGCCTTGGGCTTGCCCGTTATTACGTCCGACTTGCCTTTATTGAAGGCTGTTGTTGAACCCAATCAATGTGGTTTTTGTGTTTCTCCCTACGACGCAGAAGCATTGGCCACCGTGATGCTATCGTGCATTGAAAACCCTAAGACGCTACAAGTAATGGGCGAAAATGGACGTAAGGCAATTAAGGCAACTTACAATTGGCAAAATGAAGCAAAAAAATTAGTGGAATTATACAGCCAATAAAAGCTAAATTTTCGTTGCAGTCGGCCAAGATTTCTCAAGCATTCATTACAGTCCATGATGATAAAGCAAAAAGCCGTACAAATACAGCCAAAGCACATCTACAAAATGCCAATAAATGGTAATGAGCTTGATTTTGAGTTGGTTAGGAGGATTAACGCTAAAAACAAAAGCATCTACGTAGGTGCTGTTTTTGAGCGACTGATATACGGCCCAACTTAGTACGCCAATGCCAATCAGGATATGAAAAATGTGCAATCCAGAAAACAAATAAATGAATCCCGCTGAGGGGTTATTGAGGGTAGAAATACCCGCATTGATGAGTTGATACCACCCCAAAAACTGAAGAATCACAAACAGAATTCCTAAAAAAAGCGTGGCGGCAATGTACCTTCTAAACTCAGGATAACGGTCGGTGCGCAGGCTGTGATTGGCTAGATGCAGCGTGAGGCTGCTGACCACAATGGCAACCGTACTGACCCAAAAAAGGCCTGGGAGCGGCACATCAGTCCAGTAGACGCCCGCCGATTTGCGCATGATGTAGACCGCCAGCAAAATCGTAAAAATCAGAACACTCCCCCCTATGCCCAACCAAAGCATGAAATTGAACGGCTCACGCCGCTTAGTAAAGCGATTTTCCTTAACGATTGAAGCCTTCCCCATGATGATGCCTGCGTCCAAACGGCTGATTTACGATGTTAACTCTCCTTTCCAAACGGTGTACTGTGGCAAAATGTTCTGAAAATTGACCTCTTTCTCGAAAATTCCGTAAATTGTTGAACCAGACCCCGTCATAGAGGCGTACTCCGCGCCCTGATTGTACATAAGGGTCTTCAGTTCAGGCAAAATCGGGTATTTCTGAAATAACCCTTTTTCAAAATCATTCTGTACACAATGACGCCATTCCGACAGTGGGCGTTGCAAAGCCTCCCGCAAATTTACCGAGGGGGCCTGAGGTCTGACGCCCGCGTAAGCTTCAGCCGTTGAAATATGAAGATTGGGATAGACCAAAACAATGTATTTTCCTTTGAGGGATAGCGAAATATCAGCAAATTGGTCGCCTTTTTCGTAGCAATAAACGGGTTTATTTTGGATAAAAAACGCACAATCGCTGCCCAATTTACGTGCGTAGTTTTCCAATGTTTCCGTTGGAAGTTGTAGATTATAGACTTGGTTTAACAACATAAGTGTAAACGCGGCATCGGCAGAACCGCCGCCCATCCCCGCCCCAATGGGAACAATTTTGAGGAGATGCATGGCCAAAGGTGGCAATGCAAAATCATTTTTGAGCAATTCGTACGCCTTCACGCACAGGTTCTTGGCGGGGTCGCCAGGAATGTCAATCCCCGACGATGAGAAACTGAATTCGTGGGCGGGAATTACCTCCAGCACATCGCTCCAACCCACGGGATAAAAACAAGATTCGAGATTATGAAAACCGTCGGGGCGTTTTTCAGTGATGTGCAGGCCAATGTTAATTTTAGCGTTGGGGAATGTAATCATTAGCAAAAGTAGTGAGGGGTGAGGAGCGAGAAGTGAATCTGGCTACTCACTCCTCACTTCTACTTAATACAGCATCCGAAACTTGATGGTCTCTTCCATGTCTTTAATTTCTTGCACAAAACCGTCAACGTAGCTACGCTCTACATCCATAATGACGTAACCGATTTGGTCGTTGGTTTTGAGATATTGCCCCGTGATATTGACATTGTAGCGGGCAAAGATATTGTTTAGTTTGGCCAATATCCCCGGTACATTACGGTGTACGTGTAGCAGGCGGTGAGAGCCTTTCAGCAACGGCAATTGCACTTCTGGCACGTTGACGCTCCCCGTGGTGCTGCCGTTGTTTACGTATTCCAACAAACGCTCTGGCACATAATGACCAATTCCCTCTTGTGCCTCTTCGGTGCTGCCGCCGATGTGAGGTGTCAAGATAACGTTGGGCAAGCCGCGCAACTCGCTTTCAAAGGCTTCATTGTTGGTTTTGGGTTCATACGGAAACACGTCTAAGCCCGCTCCGCTTACTTTACCACTTTTGAGGGCTTCTACCAAAGCTTCCACATCCACTACGTGGCCCCGTGCCAAGTTCAGAAACACGACGCCGTCTTTCATAAGTCCGAATTCACGCTTACCAATCACATTTTTATTGTCTTTGCGACCATCGATGTGCAGACTCAGCACGTCGGCTACCTGCAACAATTCATCCAATGACTTGAGTTTCTTGGCGTTGCCGATGGGCATTTTATCCACTACGTCGTAGAAATACACTTCCATCCCCAAAGCTTCTCCAATCACCGACAGCTGCGTACCGATGTGCCCGTAGCCCACAAGACCCAGCTTTTTGCCGCGTACTTCAAAGCTATTATTGGCTGATTTATCCCATTTTCCTGCGTGCATTCCTACACTTTTAGGAAAAACGTTCCGAATCAACATAATCATTTCGCCCACCGCCAGCTCTACTACCGAGCGGGTATTGCTATAAGGTGCGTTGAATACCGCAATCCCTTTTTCGGTCGCGGTTTTCAAATCTATTTGGTTGGTGCCGATACAAAACGCCCCAATGGCAATCAAACGCGGGGCGTTTTCGAGCACCCGACGGGTCACCATGGTTTTGGAGCGAATCCCCAAAATGGTTACATCTTTTATTTTCTCAATCAGTTCGTCTTCATCCAGCGCCCCTTTCACAAACTCAACGTTAAACCCTTCACCTTCAAAGGCTTCTCTGGCTACGGGGTGAACGTTTTCGAGCAATAAAATCTTAATGCGACTCTTGGGATAGGATTGTGAACGCGGTAGGTTGTTCAAAAACAAGAACTCATCCAACGACGGCACAATGTGGTCGGCTACTTTGGTCACTTTTTCACGTTCAACATTTTCCGTAAAGGCATAAAAACGGCTGGCCAAACCCGACTCACGGAGTTCATAGTCGGTATAACCATCTCCGATGACGCACACCTCACCTTCAAGGTTCAGGGATTGGAGCAGTTTTACTTTTCCTTTGTCGGAAGAAAGTACATTGTCATTATCGACCCCGATGATGTTGTCCTCAGCATCAAAACGAAATGTATTGGCGTAGACATTTTCTTCTTTGATTCCTAGCTCGGTCACAATCGGCACAATAAATTCCTTAAACCCGCTCGACAGAATCAAAATGCTGTCGGCGTAGTCGTGTAGAAAAGCCTGATTCCGGAGGAAGGAATCGGATATTTTGGTACGTAAAAAATCCACTAAAGCATCAATATGTGAACGATTGGCCTGTAACAGTTCGATACGACGGCGAAGCCCTTCGGCAAATGACATATCGCCATTCATGGCCGTTTCGGTCAGGTCACGAATCTGTTGTACCACTTTTTCGCGGTTGGGATTGCCGGCAAGAGCAATGTTGGCCAATTCGTCCAATCCTTCGACCTGCGTAAAGGTGCTGTCAAAGTCAATGACGTAATAGGTTTGTTCAATTGTGTTGGTGGTGAGCATTGAGCGCTAATTTATATTTTTATCGGTGGGTGCTAAAAGGTATTCTCATTTGAGGTACAAATTTACCGTTCCTTTTTGGCATTTTTGCAGACTTGATAGAACAATTTCAAAACCTGCCACCTGTATTCATGAAAATTCTCCATACCGCCGATTGGCATTTGGGCAAACGCTTAGAACAGTTTTCGAGGCTCGACGAACAAAAAGAGGTCTTGGACGAAATTTGCGAAATAGCAGAACGCGAAGCAGTAGATGCGGTCATTGTTGCGGGCGATTTATTTGACAACTTCAGCCCCTCTTCTGAGGCAATGGAACTGTTATACAGTACATTACATCGTCTTTCAAATTTTGGAAATAGAGCCGTTATAGCCATTGCAGGAAACCACGACTCCCCCGAACGCATAGATGCGCCCGACGCACTCGCGCGGGTGTCAGGAATTTTATTTGTAGGCTTTCCCAATGCCTCCATTCGTCCTTTTGAAACCAAAAATGGCCTAAAAGTGACCAAAACCGACCGTGGTTTTGTCGAATTACAGCTTCCGTTAGTGGCGTGTCCGTTGCGGCTTATTCTTACACCTTATGCCAACGAACTCCGCCTGAAAACGTTTTTGGGAGTAGAAAAAACGGAAGAAAATCTACGTCAAATCCTCCAGCAACATTGGCAACAATTGGCCGATGACTACTGCGACGATACAGGCGTGAACTTGCTCGTTACGCACCTGTACGTGATGCGTCAAGACGACCCCAATCCGCCCGAAGAACCCGACGACGAGCGACCAATCTTGCACATTGGCGGAGCGCAGGCCATTTATTCCGAAAACTTCCCCTCTCAAATTCAGTACGTGGCCTTGGGGCATTTGCACCGTTATCAGACCGTCAGCAAGCAGCCTTGCCCTATTGTATATAGCAGTAGCCCGTTGGCCTATAGTTTTGCCGAAGCCAATCAAACCAAATACGTAGTCATCATTGAAGCCGAAGCAGGACATCCCGTGGAGTACCGTCAAGTCGCTTTGACGCGGGGTAAAAAACTACTACGGGCGCGTTTTGAAGAAGTAGAAGAAGCACTCGGTTGGCTGGAAGAAAACCAAGAAGCTTTGGTAGAACTCACCATCGTTACCGACAACTTTCTGGAATCGGCCGACAAAAAACGCCTCATGGAAGCCCACGCGGGCTTGATGCCGATCGTACCCGAAATCCGAACCAAAGCGACGACCACCAACGACACCACCCGCGAACTCCTCCAACAAGAAGGTCGGGGCATGGAAGAACTGTTTATCAATTATTTCAAAAACAGCAAAGAAGGCAAAGGCCAAGCGCCCAACGAATCGCTGATGGAGGTGTTTAAAGAGATTTTAGCATTGGACGAAGACGAAAATTTATGATACCCGTTAAACTTATTTTACAAGGAATTCAGTCGTACCGCGAACGCCAAGAAATTGATTTTTCTGCGCTGACAGCTGCAGGTCTTTTTGGGATTTTTGGCAAAGTGGGTAGCGGAAAGTCCACGATTTTGGAGGCTGTTACTTTTGTATTGTACGGTGATAGTGAGCGACTTAACAGCCGCGAAAACCGTAGCTATAATTTGATGAACTTGCGTTCAGAGAAGTTGTATATTGATTTGGTTTTTCGGACTGGCCGCGACCAAACGGAGTATCGATTTGTGGCCGAAGGCAAGCGCAGCGGCAAGCACTTTGACCAAGTCAAAATCGAAAGAAAAGCCTATCAATGGATGCCTGAACTCAACGATTGGTCGCCCATTTCAGCCGATAACCCTGCCGAAAAAATAATTGGACTCAGCTACGAAAACTTCAAGCGGACGGTCATTATTCCGCAAGGAAGGTTTCAGGAGTTTATCGAACTCCGCGACGCCGACCGCACGCGGATGATGAAAGAACTCTTTCAGTTGGAACGCTTTGAGCTTTCGGAACGGGTAAAAAGGCTGCTCAACAAAACCGATAGCGAATGGCAACACCTTGAAGGTCAGCGCAAAGCCCTTGGAGATGTGACTCCCGAAATGTATGCTCAAACGCAATTGGACCTTCAAAACGCCCAGGCGTTGTTGAGCCAACAAAAAGAACAACTTGCCCGCAAACAAAACGAAGAAAAAGCAATAGAGGCGTTGATGAAACTTTTCAATCGTTTGGTAGATTTGGAGGGCGAAATCAAAAACTTAGAGGACCAAGCCAAGGAGTTTCAGCAGCGACGCGAAAGGCTTCGGCAGTACGAGCTCTGTCAGTTGGAGTTGAAGCCTTTGTTGGACAAAAAAGCAGATATAATAAAGCAAATCAACCGCGAAATACAGACACAATCAGAAACAAAAACAAAGATTGAGGCCATAGAAAAAGTCTTAAGTTTCAACCAAAAAGAAATAGAAAACCTGCGCCCTAACTACGAAAAACGCCAAGAAAGCCAGACGCAACTAGAGGATTTGCGCGCCATTGTAAACGTGAAAAAAGGAGAAGCCGAACGCGCAAAACTTCAAAAACGAATAGAAGACGGGAAGCAAAAATTGGTACTCAAACAACAAGCCATTCAAGAGCGCAAAAAACAATACGAAACCCTTAAAAAACAGCGCATTACACTGCGAGAAGCTTTACCCGACATTGCTCAACTGTCGGAAATAAAAGCTTGGTTTGACAAAAAAGAAAATCTTCTTAAAGACAAAGAAGAACTCCGAACCAAAGCCAATGATTTGGTTAAAAAGGAAGGAAACATGGCCGAGGTAAAAACTGCTTTGTTTACCGAAGAATTACAAGCATTGGTTCATAAACCTACTGATAACCAAACTTTTGAGGCGATTTATGAAGGCGTCGAAGCGGCTCGTCTGCAATTGCAGAAAGAAGCCGAAGCGTTGAATCCAGAGATTTTGCACCTTAGTACCCAAAAAGCCTTACAACAATACGCGGGGGCCTTACAAGAAGGCGAACCTTGCCCGCTTTGTGGGGCGGTACATCATCCCCAGATTTTGGCCGCCGAAACCGACTTCAACACCCTGATTCGTCAGTTGCAACAACGCCAAGAACAACTCAAAAATACGGCTTCGCAAACGTTGGGGCAGTTGGAAAAACAACTCCGAATGGTAGAGAAAGACCTCGCTTTGATTCAATCTCAAAAGCAAGAAGTCAAACAAACTTGGGACAAAAAAACAGAAGAAATTCGCCTGCACGAAACTCAGTTTATCTGGCCTGCTTTCGACAACGCCGACCGCAAACCCGTAGATTTGGCGCTGGGACAGGCCAAAGTGACACAAGAACAGTTAGTGAATTTGGAAAAAAAACTCGAAGCCGAGGAGCAAGGCATCGAAAAAGACGAAACTGATCTGAAAGAAAAATACGAAAAACCAATTGAAGAATTTGGGCAAAAAATAGCGACTTTCGACGGAGCCATTCAGCAGTCGATTAATCAACTGAAGGTATTGGAAGTAAATCATTTTGCAACTATAGAGGTTGAGGTACTCGAAAATCAAGTGGAAAAACAAGCCCAAGAATGGCAAAATCTGGTGCTACAATATGAGGAGTTAGACAAAAAAATCAGGCAACAGCAGCAAGAAATTGGGCCTTTAACGGGGCAACTAACCACCCTAAAAACCAACCTTGAAAATCTACAAACCGATTTGAAACAATCGGAAGACCGCATTACTGACGCCCTGAAAACCCACCAATACGAATCCGAAACAAGTGTTTTGGCGGTGTTGGGGTGGCAATTGAACCTGACCCAAGAACGAGAAATCATTGTTGAATTTGACAAAAAATTGTTTGCTTTCCGCAAAGAACGGGAAGATTTACAACAAGCCACCAAAGCACAAACCCTTGATACAGAGTGGTATGCACAACTCTTAAAAGACATTGAGGAACACCAGCAAACCATCGAAAAATGGACGCGTGAGCAAGGCCGATTGGTAGATTTGGAAAAAACGCAAGCCCAACAACTACAAAAACAAGCCGAACTCCTCGAACAAAAAGCCAAACTCGAACTCCGCCAAGCCGACCTCAAAACGCTCGAAAGACTCTTTAAAGCGAGTGGTTTTGTCAATTATGTGTCGTCGGTTTATTTACAAAACTTGTGCAATCAAGCCAACGACCGTTTTCACCGCATGACACGCCAACAACTACGGCTGGAAGTGAACGAGTCCAATAATTTTCAGGTACGCGATTTGCTCAATGATGGTCGCACGCGGGCTTTGAATACCCTATCAGGGGGGCAAAAGTTTCAGGCGGCGTTGTCGTTGGCATTGGCGTTGGCCGACAACGTAAACGCCCAAATCACGGCCCAAGAAAACTTTTTCTTTTTGGACGAAGGCTTTGGGTCGTTAGACAAAGAATCGTTGCAAACGGTGTTTGATACCCTCAAGTCACTCCGTAAAGAAAACCGCGTGGTGGGTATAATCTCACACGTGGAAGATATGCAGCAAGAAATTGACCGATATCTTCACATCATCAACGACGAAGAACGGGGGAGTTGTATCAAGCTTTTCTGATTGTTTGAAAACCCGAAAGCACCATTAGATATACCCTACCAATTTGTACACCACATACCCAATCATTTCGTGCCAAACGAGATAGAAATAAGCAAGGGCTTCTTCGGAAGGGAAGAGTTTATCAAACCAAATCGCGCCCCCGTCTTCCTGAAGATAATGCGCAGGGCACGCAAAAACGGTGATGCCTTCTTTCTTAAAACAACCCTCCGCCCGAGGCAAATGAAAAGACGAGGTGATCAACATACATTTGTCGGTATTGAACTGTGTTCTTAAGATTTTGGCGGTATTAACGGCATTTTGACGGGTGTTCAACGCCAAAGAATCCTGCACAATATCGGCCGCCGCCACTCCCGATTCAATGAGGTATTGTCGGATACCGTTGTTTTCTGAATTGTTGATTCTCCCTCCTCTCAACGAGCCCTCCCCCCCGCTGATGATAATTTTTTTGATTTTCCCCCTTTTATACAATTCAAAGGCCTGCAAAGCCCGGTCGCCGCTTTTGCCAAACCAAACGTGTTTGGTAGGTTGATGGTACCGTTTTATAATCCCGCCCGTTAAGAGGGCCGCAACTTCGTATTTTTTTTCTTCATTAGAAGCCCTCGGCTCCCACCATATCAACAATTTGTTGACCAGAATAGGACTGCTGACCAGATAAAGTCCTACCAACGCCCCAATCAAAACTTTTCGACTTCGGGCACGGTTTTTGGTTAGGATGGCGTAAAGAAAAGCAATACATGCCATGGTCAGTGGCATCAGCAACACATCAATGGTTTTGGATAAAATATAAAACATTATCGCCTGTTTTAAGGGTAGAGATGCTAAAAGTGTAAAAAATTCGTTTAACTGACTAAAATAAAAGTTCTAATTTTGAGGCCTATAAAACGCATAAAGCGATGAAATTAAAACATATCCTTCTTCCTTTATTTTTCTGTATTACGCATTTAGTTTTTGCCCAATCAGCCTACCGAATCGAAGGCCAAATCAAAGGTCTTAGCGGAGGCAGTTGCATTTTAGCCAACTATTACGCCGCCCAAATATACGCCAAAGACACCGCCCAAGCCGACAAAGACGGGCATTTTGTCATTGAAGGTAACAAACCGCTTGCGGGCGGGGTATATGAAATCGTATTGCCCGACCGTAAAACCCTCTATCGGATGCTGATTGCCGACGACCAAGATTTCAGTTTTACCGCCGATACGGTCGACATCGTGGGAAGTATGCGCGTAAAAGGAAGCCGCGACAACGAGCTTTTTTATGAGTTCCAGCGTTTCATGAAGGACAAAGAAACGGAATATCAAAAACTCAAAGCCCAAAAAGTACCCGACAGCGACAAGCGCTACAAAGATATTCAGGACCAACGGAAAGCCTTTTATGACAATTTTATGAAGGTCAACGAAGGTACTTTTACCGTCAAGCTCTTCAAAGCGTCTGCCGAACCAGAATTACCAGCCGCGCCTAAACTTCCTAACGGCAAAACGGATTCTGCTTGGGTCTTCAATTACTATAAAAATCACTACTGGGACAACTTCGATTTTTCGGATGCTCGGATGCTCCAGACGCCGTTTCTCCATCAAAAACTGGACCGCTACATCAAAGAATTGACCCTCCAAACGGAAGACTCACTCATCAAAGAAGCTGATTTAGTGGTCAATAAGGCCATCAAAGGAAATCAAAAAGACATTATTTCCTATTGTATTTGGTACATTACCAACCAATACGAAATGCCAAAGACTGTCGGAACAGAGGGTGTTTTTGTGCACATGGGCGAAAAATACTACCTCACTGGCATCATGCCTGTTTCTGATACGGCTACCCTCAAAAATATGTCTGAGCGCATCAAAGTGTTGAAGCCGTTGTTGGTCAACAAAATCATTCCCGACTTGGGCGTGATGAGCTACCGCGCCCCTGACAAGCTAGAGTACATTCACGGCAGCAAAGCTGACTTTCAGGTGCTGTTTTTTTACTCTCCTACCTGCGGTCACTGCCGCGAATCGGCCCCTAAGTTGAAAGCCTTTCACGACAAAATGCACGCGCAGGGCGTCGATGTGTTGACCGTTGCCATCGAGGGCAAAGAGGACGAATGGCGCAAATTTATCAAAGAGTTTAAGCTTGAAGGCATGACCAACGGGTTTGGATTAGTGGCTTCTCGTCAGGTAGTATACCGCAACGATTATGACGTTTTTTCAACGCCAACGGTGTATGTCTTAGACAAAAACAAAAAAATTATTGCCCGTCGACTGGGCGTCGAAGATTTGGAACCATTTTTGAATGTTTATAAAAAGCGCCTTGCATTGGAATCAAAACCCGCAGGCAGCCGGCAATAAACAAACATTCTATGTCCCCAATGAGCACCCTGCTTCTTTTACCTTTTCTGGTTTTGATGGGTTTAAGCACGCTCGCCCAAAACGGCGGTTATAACATCAAAGGAACCATTAAAGGGCTTCGGTCTGAGCCGTTTACCTTGGCCCACTATTTTGGTTTTTCGCAATACGTGGTCAAAGATACGGCCGTAGCCGATGCAAATGGTCAATTGACTTTCGCGGGCGACAAACCCCTTCCTGGAGGAGTTTATATGCTTCTTTCACCCACCAAGCGCCGCGTGGCGGAGTTTATCATTGGCCATGAGCAACATTTTTCGTTTAGCTCCGACACCGTCAATGTGGTCGGCAATATGAAGATTGAGAACTCGCCCGACAATGAGCTATATTACAAATACCAACAGCAAATTGCGGGCTACAACACCGAAATAAACGTTTTGGCGGCACAAATGAAAATGCGGCAAGATGTGTTGACCCAAACAAAAATCAACAACCTACGGCGGCAGATATTTGACTATTACCGCAGCTTTGCACAGGAAAATGCTACGACCCTGACGGGAAAAATCATGAAAGCCAACGCCGAGGTTGACCTTCCGCCCGCTCCCAAACGCCCCGACGGTCGGGTGGATTCAGTATGGTTGTTCCAATATTATAAGGCTCATTTTTGGGATAATTTTGATTTTTCGGAAGAGCGCCTCGTTCGTACCCCTACCCTACAACGAAAGCTAGACTGGTACATGGGTGAACTCACCTTTCAGCATCCTGATTCACTGATTCAATCCTCCGATGTTGTAATTGAAAAAGCCCTGAAAGGTGGAAGTAAAGAAATGCAGGCGTACTGTATTTGGTACTTAACCAACAAAGCCGAAAACCCGTCGGTGATGGGTACCGAGCAAGTATTTGTGCATTTGGCCGAAAAATATTACTTGGGCGGAATCATGCCCATGACTGATTCGAGTACGGTGCAGAACATCCGCCAAAAAGTCAACGTCATGAAGCCGCTTTTGGTGGGTAAAACCCTGCCAGCGCTCTCCTTGACGGATACGACTGGTCAACTGCGCTCCGTAGCCGATGTGAAAGCCAAGTACACTGTTGTTGTTTTCTATGACCCCGATTGCAGTCATTGTCGAAAATCTACCCCCGCATTGAAGGCATTTTATGAAAAGAACAAAAAAACGTTGGACGTTCAAATCTTTGCGGCATCAGTGGCGCGAGCGCCCGACCAATGGAAAAAATACATTCGGGAGTTTGGCCTACAGGAATGGATTCACGGCTATGATTATAGCTTTCGTATTGATTTTCGCAAAGATTTTGACGTAATCAATACACCCATGATTTACGTCTTAGACCAAGATAAAAAAATCATTGCCCGGCGCCTTCCCGCCGAAGAATTAGACGGATTTATGGATTTTTATGAACTGCGGCTCGCCCGAGAGAAATCCATAAAAGTCAAATAAAACGGTGATTTCAGCATAGACATAGACAAGCCTGCCTCCCTATAATAATTATAAGAAGGCAGGCTTTTTTACTCTTTCGGTATATTTTATTCGGTGCGACAAATACCTGATTAGAGCACTTCCGCAGAAATTCCTCTCCGACATATTTCCTGACGCAAGGGAACGAGTTCTTCCCACGAACCATTTTTCACTTTACATTTTCCTTTGTAGTGAATAATAATGGTACATTGCTCAGCTTGTTCGGGTGTATGACTGCAAACCTCCATCAATGTATCAATCACCCAGTCAAACGTATTAATTTCATCATTGAAAACGACTAAACTGTATAAGTCGGTCTCCACAATCTTTTCTTCAATTTCCTCTAACACGTCAATTTCTGGCATCTCAAACGGTTGCATTGGGCAAAGTTTTTTTTGGTTTTAATATAGTTATAACAAATTTACAAAAAACCTTAATAGGTTTGCAAATAAAAAAAAGTTTTAACCCATTTTGACCAATGAGCCCCTACATTGCCCTCAGTATTTTGATTGTTTATTTCATTGTTTTGATTGCTGTTTCGATTTATACCTCACGGGGAGCCGATACCAATACGTTTTTTACGGCCAATAAACAGTCGCCTTGGTATTTGGTTGCTTTTGCCATGATTGGGACATCATTGTCGGGAGTTACTTTTATCTCTGTTCCAGGCGCCGTGGGCAGAATCCAGTTTTCGTATTTTCAGGTAGTACTAGGATATATTTTGGGGTATCTCTTTATTGGTACGGTGCTGATGCCACTGTATTATCGCCTCAATCTGGTCTCAATCTATACTTATCTCGAACAACGCTTTGGTTTCTGGGCTTACAAGACGGGTTCGGCTTTTTTCTTACTGTCGCGTACGCTCGGCTCGGCCGTTCGCCTCTACGTGGCGGCGCAGGTGCTACAATTAGCTATGTATAATGGTCTCGGGATTCCGTTTGAGGTTTCGGTGGCAATCACCATTGCGCTGATCTGGGTGTACACTTTCAAAGGCGGTATCAAAACCATTATCATTACCGATACACTCCAAACTACTTTTTTGGTAACTGCCGTAGCGTTGACCATTTATTTGGTAGCCAATCAGCTTGATTATTCATTTGGAGGTATGGTTTCGGCCATTGCCGACAGCGAATATTCCCGTATTTTCTTCTTTGATGACCCCAAAGACAATAAATATTTCTGGAAACAATTTTTATCGGGAGCCTTCATTGCCATTACCATGACCGGAATGGATCAGGATTTGATGCAAAAAAACCTCACCTGCAAAAACATCGGCGAAGCCCAGAAAAATATGTTTTGGTTTACCATTACGCTCACTTTCGTCAACTTGATGTTTATGAGTCTTGGGGTACTGCTTTATTTTTATGCCCAAAGTAAAAACATTGCGATTCCCGCCAAAACTGATGATTTATATGCTATGCTGGCGCTCAATCACTTTGGTGTACATGAAGGGACCGCTGGCGTCATTGTGGCCATTACATTCCTAATTGGGATTACGGCCGCTACTTACGCCAGTTCAGATTCGGCCCTGACGGCCCTGACTACGGCATTCTGTATTGACTTCATGAACGTAGCCAACAAACCCGAAACCGAGCGCGCCCGCATCAAGCACTGGGTTCATATCGGCTTTTCGGTGTTGTTCTACATCGTCATTGTGCTTTTCAACCAAATGAACAGTAAGGAGGTCATCACGGCAATTTTCGACATTGCGGGCTATACTTACGGGCCTTTATTGGGACTCTTTGCTTTTGGCCTTTATACCAAACGCCCCGTCAATGACCGACTAACCCCGCTGGTTTGCGTGGCGGGGCCCATCATTACGTATATTCTCAATCAAAATTCAGAAGTCTGGTTTGATGGCTACAAAATCGGCTTTGAGCGCCTCATGCTCAACGGAGCGATTGTATTCCTCGGATTGTTGCTCATTTCCAAGCCCAAAAAAGCGGTATTGGCTAGTTAGTTTCACATTTTTGGGCGTTGGTCGATTTTAATCCAGTATTGTAGGTAAAATGAAATAAATTAGTGGTTTATTACTGAAACCACTAATTTTCAGGATGTTTTTGAGAAAATCTCTACTTTCATTCGCTGTATTTTTAGGGGTATACACTCTTTTTTCAACGAATGCCCTTAATCAACCGTCTTTTCTACTGTCTGCAATTCATGAATATCCGCCCCAAAACAACCCTTTTTATCTGGTTACTGCTAAGTGTTTTCTACGGTTGCGTAGAACCTTACGATATTACCTATTCACTCAACGCCAACGTGTTGAGCGTAGAAGGTTTTGTGTCTGATCAAGCAGGTACGACCGTCAGTATTAACATCGCCCGCAACTCAAACAACAGTTATTACTCAGAGCCACAAAAAAAATGCATCGCCGAAATCAGAGCTGGCGATGGAAGCACAATACAGCTTCAGGAAGTAGCCGATGGAATCTACGCAGCCCCCGCCAACTTTAGAGGAAAAGTCGGACAAACTTACCAACTCGCTTTCAAAACGCCCGATGGCAAAACCTACGAGTCGTCCAAAGAACTGTTGAGCACCTCTCCTGAAATCAAAAAGATATATCAGCAATTTGACCAAAACGGACTTTTGGACAACTTGGGCAAAAATGTGGTCAGCTCAACGGTAGATGTGTACCTCGACGTTGACGACCCCAAAGAAACCCAGAACTACTATCTCTGGCGCTGGAAACTATACGAAGAGCAAAGCATCTGTATCACTTGTACTGGCGGGCGGCTAGTGAATGGGCAATGCGTAAAAATCAATTCACGCAACCCACCCGACTACGATTATCAATGCGACAAACAATGCTGGGAACTTATCTACAACAGCACCATAAATATATTGGACGACAAATTTGTGAACGGCAGGAGCATCACGGGAAGGCTCATCGGCAAAATCCCTTTTTATTCTCCTTCTCAAGGCTGCCTACTCGAAATTGAGCAATTGTCACTTTCTCAACAGGCATATCAATATTTTCAACTGTTGAGCAACCAATCCCAAAATACGGGTACGCTGACCGATACACCGCCCGCCGCCATCATCGGTAATATCCGAAACGTGACCGATTCTCAAGACAAAGTAGTCGGTTTTTTTGGCGCTGCGGGCACCCGTAAAGTACAGTATTGGATCAATCGGGCGCTGTATCCCAACCCACTGGTCAAAACCCTACTCGGACGCACCCCCAACTACGAAATCACCTCTTTTCCTCCCTCCGCCTATCCTTGTGTTTTGAGCAGAACACGCACCCCGATTCGCCCCGAAGGCTGGCAGTAAATGATTTTCCGGACTATTATTAATTTCACGTAGCTGATGACTTTGAAACATTTACTCCTTTTTATATTCGCCCTTAGCACCAGCCTAAACGTTTGGGGACAACAACGGCCCAAATTTCAGGCGGCCCGTCCCAATGAACTGAGCGGAATGGTGCGTGATTCTCTTACGGGTGAACCCATCGCCAACGCCGTCGTTCGCATAAATTTTGACAAAATCGGTCTTTACACCGATACCACGGGCACATTTTCGGTCAACTTGATTGATGCCGAATATGTGGTAACGGTCAGTCGATTGGGTTACCGACCGTTTCGTATTAAAGTAAAAATGAATAAAAGCATTCGGCTGGACATCAAATTGATGAACATCGCCGAAGAGCTAGAAGAGGTCATCATTTCGACCCAAGCCGTGGACCAAAACGTGTCGCGGCCACTGCTGGGCGTAACCCAGATGAACATCAAAACCATTAAACGACTGCCTGCCATCATGGGTGAAGTGGATGTGTTGCGAAGCCTACAAATGCTCCCCGGCGTAACGTCGGTGGGAGAAGCGTCCAATGGAGTCAATATTCGGGGTGGTGCCGTTGACCAAAATTTGATTCTGCTCGACGATGCCCCTATTTTCAACCCCACGCACCTTTTTGGCCTGTTTTCGGTCTTCCCGCCCGATGCCGTCTCTGGCATGGAGTTGTACAAAGGCACCACCCCAGCGCGGTTTGGCGGACGGGCAGCGGCGGTTTTGGACGTGTCAATGTCTAACCCAAGTTTGGAAAAATTTAGTTTACAAGGTGGCGTAAGTTTTGTAGCAAACAGGCTCACGGCCGAAATCCCGCTCGTCAAAGGCAAAGTGGGACTTTTGGTGACAGGACGCGGGGCTTTCAATGACTTTGCTTTTCAGTGGGGACCGCAAAAGCTCAAAAATATTCGGGCGAGTTTCGGCGATGCCGCCGCCAAGCTATTTTGGCGTATCAATACCAAAAACACCTTTTCTCTCTCCAATTATTACAGCACCGATTTCTTTCAAACCGACCTTTTGGGCGGCATCAATGATATTAATTCTACCTCGACCCAGTACAATTACAAAACGCTCAACTTCACGGCGAAATGGTTTCACGCGTTTGGCAGTAAACTCAACGTGCAAACGACGGGCGTTTATAGCAGGTACCGCCCGCGCATTTTGTTGCCAGAGTTGGACAGCGACAATAAAGTGAGCATTGGCTCCGAAATCCTGCAACGTCAAGTAAAAACCAATTTCAATTATGCGCCCAACGCCCGCCATAAAATTGAATTTGGGGCCAATATGACCCATTATCAACTGCAACCGGGCACACTTAATCCGGGAAGCAACCAACGTGTGAACGCCCAAAGTATTCCAACGGAAAACGGGATTGAACTGGCATTACACGCCGAAGATGAAGTAACTGTCAATTCCAAGATGACGGTTTCGGCAGGTTTACGATACTCTTACTTTATGGCACTCGGGCCCAGTACCGTTCGTCTCTACACGCCCGGCGGCCCCCGCACGGAGTCTACCATTATTGATTCTGTTTCTTACGGAGCTGGGCAAGTGACCAAAACCTACGGAGGCTTTGAACCACGGTTGGGCCTACGCTACAATATCGACGAGCAGTCTTCTATCAAGTTTGGCTACAACCTGATGCGTCAGTATTTACAAGTCGTTTCCAATACCACCACTCCCCTGCCCACGTCGCGATGGAAAATGAGCGACGCGCACATCCGGCCGCAGGTAAGTCAATTATGGTCAGCGGGTTATTTCAAAAACTTGAAAAGTAATATTTACGAGTTTTCAATTGAAGGCTACTACCGCACCACCCAAAATATCATGGATTTTAAACCGGGCGCGGATTTCTTACTCCAAAAATACATCGAAACGCAGGTATTGCAGGGCCAAAGCCGTGCCTACGGAGCCGAATTGATGGTCACTAAGAAAAAAGGAGAAATTACGGGATGGGTTAATTACACGTACTCACGGGTACTGAATCAGGTCAATGAAGGGCTGCAATTTACCGAGCAAATCAACGACGGCAAATGGTATCCCGCCAATTTTGACCGCCCGCACAATGTCAACATGTCGTTCAATTATTCCGAAAACAAGTACCACAATATTTCGCTGACGTTTACTTACGGCACCGGCCGGCCCTACACGATACCGAATGGTTTTGTGAGTTTTCAGGGCAAAGCCTACCCGTATTATGCCGAACGTAACCAAGGCCGCATCAAGGATTATCACCGCCTAGACTTCTCGTGGCAAATCAATAATCCCAATCTCAAAAACAACCGTTGGACAGGAAGTTGGATTTTTACGGTCTATAATCTATACGGGCGCAAAAACCAGTACTCGGTCTTCATGCGCACCCAAGGCACCGCATATACCACGTACCAACTCCAAATTTTCTCATCGCCGATTGTATCTTTGGCGTACAGTTTCAAATTTATGTAATGCAACCCATGCTCTCCACCAACACCTTGGCCTTAGCTCAAAAACTTTGGGACTACCATCACGTCAATCATAGGCTTCAAAAGTCCGATTGCATCTTGGTATTGGGTAGCCATGATTTGCGGGTTGCGGAGCGTGGGGCGGAGTTGTATCTGCAAGGTTGGGCACCCATTTTGATTTTTTCGGGAGGATTGGGTAGGCTCACGCAGGACCTTTGGAAAGACGCTGAAGCGGATAAATTTGCGGCCATCTCCCTAGAAATGGGCGTCCCGAAAGAAGCCATTTACATCGAAAATAAATCCACGAACACGGGCGAAAATATCCTGTTTACGCAGCAACTTCTCGTCACCCACGGTCTAAATCCACAGACGTTTATCGTGGTCCAAAAGCCCTACATGGAGCGCCGTAGCTTTGCCACTTTTAAAAAGCATTGGCCTGACAAACAACTCATTGTAACCTCGCCACAAATCCCGTTTGAGCAATACCCCAATGCCGAAATAGCGCTTGAAGAAGTAATTCACATCATGGTGGGCGACCTTCAACGCGTGAAAGTATATCCCGAAAAAGGATTCCAGATTTATCAGGAAATTCCCAGTGATGTTTGGGATGCCTATGAGCAATTGGTAGCCTTGGGCTACACTTCGCATTTAATCTAAAAATCGGCAATGCTCTCCGTAGTTCTTTCGTTTCAGTATGAACTTTTTTTATTTGCAACAATGTTGCAAATAAAAACAACCCATTTTCATCATTAAAACGTTAACTACATGATTGAGACTAATCATTTCGACGTTATCGTCATTGGCGGCAGTTACGCGGGTCTTTCTGCCAGTATGGCCTTGGGGCGTTCGTTGCGCTCAGTATTGATTATTGACAGCGGCAAACCCTGCAACCGAACCGCTCCTCATTCGCATAATTTTATCACGCAGGATGGGGAACCACCCGCCTCCATTGCACAAAAAGCCAAAGCTCAAGTACTGGTTTATCCCACCATTCAGTTTGTGGCCGATACTGTACAAAGCGCCCAAAAAGAGAAGAATTTATTCAGGATTAAAACCGAAGCAAATGTAGAATTTACGGCCAAGAAGCTATTGTTTACCACGGGCATTCGTGATTTAGTGCCCGATTTGCCCGGTTTTGCCGATTGTTGGGGAATTTCGGTCATCCATTGCCCCTATTGCCACGGATACGAAGTACACGGCAATGCCTTGGGCATCCTTGGCAACGGAGAAGTGGGATTTGAATTTGCTAAATTAATCAGCCAATGGACACCGCACCTGACATTGTTTACCAACGGCCCGTCAACGCTGAATGCAGAACAAACCAAAAGACTCCAACAGCATCATATATCAATCATTGAGGATGAACTTGACCACTTAGAACATACAGATGGTAAACTGGAGCAGGTCATTTTTAAAAACGGCTCAAAACTAGAAGTTTCTGCGATTTTTGCGCGGGTGCCCTTCCAGCAACATTGTGCTATTCCCCAAGAATTGGGCTGCGAACTCACCGAAAACGGCTATCTCAAAATTGACCATTTTAATCAAACTACCGTGGCGGGGGTGTATGCCGCAGGAGATAATACCTCTCCGATGAGAGCCGTGTCGGAGGCAACAGCAGCGGGTACAAAAGCAGGTGCGTCTATCAATAAAGAGCTGATTCAGAAAAGTTTTTAGCGAAATTAACATCCCAAAACTATTTCTAACGAACAACTTGGGGTATTTTCGGGCAAAAAGAATGCCGTATATTCGGTTTGAGTAACCTATATTCGCATTAATAAAAAATTCAAATAAACAGTTCATGGGACAAATCAAGCACAATCAAACCGAAAAAGGCGGCTCATTTTTTTACGAACTTGAAGGTAAATCACTGGCGGCCATGACGTATATACTGGCCGGCGAGCACAAAATCATCATTGACCACACTGAAGTTGACCCTTCGCTCAAGGGCCAAAGCATCGGCAAAAAATTGCAGGCCGAGCTTGTAGAATATGTACGAAAAAATGGCATTAAAGTGATGCCATTGTGCCCTTTTGCCAATGCGACGTTTAAGAAAACCCCTGAATGGCAGGACGTGCTTGCGTAAATTCACCCAACGACCATGTCAAACATCAATATTATCATCGAGGAGCGCCCCGCCAACATCGGGAACTTTTTAGTGGGCCGATTACTTCCTTTTCGCGGAAAGCGCATGGTTGGCCCCTTCATTTTCATTGACCACATGGGGCCGGCTCTCCTCAAAGAGCACCAAAATATTGACGTAGGTCCGCACCCACACATTGGTCTTTCGACCCTCACGTATCTGTTTGAAGGGAGCATTATGCACCGCGATACGTTGGGTACGGCCGTCGAGATGTTCCCGAATCAGGTCAATTGGATGACCGCGGGCAAGGGCATCGTGCATTCAGAACGAACGCCTGAGTACCTTAGACACTCCGACAAAAGACTTCATGGGCTTCAGATTTGGGTGGCGTTACCCAAAGAACTCGAAGATATGACACCCGCTTTTTACCACGCCGAAGCCGACGAGATTCCATCGTGGGAAACCGACGGGGTTTCGTACAAACTCATTGCAGGTGAGGCATTTGGCCATAAGTCGCCCGTACCCGTTTACAGCAAATTATTTCTTTTGGAAATTAAAAGTCCTACCACCCAAACCATCAGCATCGGCGATGACTTATTTGGCGAAGTGGGCCTTTATATTTTGGAAGGGAGCATTGAAAGTGAAGGCAATATCTACGAACCCAAACGCATTTTGGTCGCTCAAAACAGCCAACTCTGTCAATTTACCATTCATGCCAACACCACAATTTATCTCTTCGGTGGAGAGCCTTTTCCCGAAGAACGTTTCATTTATTGGAATTTTGTAGCCACCAGTCAGGCAATCATCGAACAAGCCAAACAGGATTGGAAAGAAGACCGTTTTCCCCGCATAGAGGGCGAAACCGATTTGGTGCCGCTACCGCCCGAAATTCCAAATGTCAGGATGAAAAGCTAAGGGTTTCAGAGGCAAGAGAACGCTCCTTTTACATTTTGCGGTTTCGCGCGGGGCCGCCCGCGCGGTTTATCATTTCAGTTACCAATAAATTATTCGATACCAACGTCCAAAACACCCATTTCCACGTATGTATTTGTAGTTCCAACCCTCTTGTTCAACCGTATGAAGCTCCGCTACTTATTGGCAGCGACCGTTGGTCTTTTTTCCCAATCGGCTTGGGCCCAGTCTATTAAATCGGTGAGTCCTTACCATTATTACGTTGAAATTGGGGGCGGCGCAGCTACATCTTCCCAAACACCCTTCTGGTTACGAACCAATCAATACGGTGTCGTTCCGTTAGAAAGCAATTTTGGAACCGCTCGGGTGGGTAGCAGCCGCGAATACCGTGTCGATTCTACCCGAAAATCAACGTTTGACTGGGGATTCGGCGTTTTGGGAGTGGCCAATTTCACGGAAAATCAATATAAAATTTTGGCGCCTGACCTGTTCATAAAAGCAAAATGGGGCAAGTTTGAACTCTTCGCTGGCAACCGCCGAGAAATTGTTGGACTCGGTGACAGTACCCTGACATCAGGTTTTGTGGCGTGGTCGGGCAATGCAATGACGTTTCCCAAAATTCAACTACAAACCGTTGACTATATTCCACTCAAATTCCTGAAAAATATTCTGGCCTTTAAAGCAAGCTACACCCACGGGTGGTTTACGGCACCCTACATTCAGGGGGTTTATCTCCATCAAAAAACCTTTTACGCTCGTTTTGGCAAACCTCATTGGTCGGCTCGGTTTTATGCAGGGCTCAACCACCAAGTCCAATGGGGTGGGAAAGCAGACTATCTAAAGGGGACGTTATTGGCGCAAAACGGGCAGTTGCCCTCTACGTTTCGGGATTATATTTCGCTCATCACGGGCCGCTATCCCGACGACCTCATCAACGACCGTTACACCATTTTCGACGGCAGCAATCGCATTGGCAATCACTTGGGAAGCTATGATTTTGCCCTAGAATGGCGCAGAACTACGCATACTATTTTGCTGTATCATCAACATCTCTACGAAGATGCATCGGGCTTGGCGTTTCAAAATTTCCCCGATGGGCTAACGGGCCTGAGCATTTCTCGCCGCAATAAAAAACCCAATAAGTCATTATCAATCACCAAACTAACCATTGAACACCTATCGACCTTAAACCAAAGTGGAGCCGTTTTTGACCCAACCGCTCAGTACCAAGGCACCGACAATTATTTTAACCACGGACAGTACAAAGAAGGTTGGTCGTATCAGAATCAAACGCTTGGCAGTCCGTTTATTGCTCCCCTAACTACTTTAAAACCAGAAGTTCAGGAGAAGTTTAAAGGTTTCTTTTTCCCAAATAATCAGGTGAAAGTCTGGTATTTGGGGAGCGTTTGGCAGTTTGGCCATCGACTCAATATCACCACCCGCAGTTCGTTCAGCCGCAATTTTGGCTCCTTTTCCTATTTTTATGCCCCTGCCTTACAACAGTTTTCACATTCACTTGCTGCCCAAATCATCCTACCCAAAATCACTGGGTTCACTTTCAGTGCTTCTGCCGCACTTGACCACGGCACCCTATTTCCTGACGCTTTCGGGGGATTCATCAGCGTAAAAAAACAGTGGTAATCTTTAATTCAAGCGGTATATAGCCCCAAAAATCTTCTTTCATTTTCACGAATACGTTTTCCCAACGTACTTTATGCATTGTGTACCTTATTTTTAATTTTTTTTATTTCATTGCTTTAAATTATTAATATTTTTTATTTTTACTTTTGTTGTATATCATTTTATCCCGATTCTAACAAATCCCAACCCTCACACTATGAATCTAAAATCATTCTTTTTACTTGTATTCACTTTTGCAGGCACAGTACTCTGGGCACAGACGCCCGCTGTTGTGTTGGTCAAAGAGGAATTTATTTTTGACAATCCTCCCGTTCCCTCCTGCCATGCCTCTAGCATTGTACAACTGGGCGATCAACATTTGATGGCAACTTGGTTTGGCGGTACGGCCGAAGGAAAACCCGACGTAACCATCTGGTTGTCAGAATATCAAAAAGGGAAATGGAGTCAACCCAAACAAATGGCCGACGGCATCATCGACGCCAATAAGCGGTATCCTTGCTGGAACCCCGTTTTGTTCAAAACCAAGGAAGGAAAGCTGATGCTTTACTACAAAATAGGGCCTAATCCGCGCGAATGGTGGGGAATGGTGCGCTATTCTACCAACAACGGCAAAACATGGTCGGACCCTGAAAAACTGCCCGATGGCATGTTGGGCCCGATAAAAAACAAACCCATTCAACTCTCCAACGGGGACATTTTGCACCCGACCAGTACCGAAAGCGTGACGGGAAATGTTTGGCATGTGCATTTGGAAAAAACAGACAAAAACGGCAATAACTGGCAAAAAATCAACATCGACAACGGTAATTTTGGCGCCATTCAGCCCAGCATTTTGACCTATCCAGATGGTAGAATGCAAATGCTTTGTCGCAGTCGTCAAAATGTGGTAGTAGAAACATGGTCGACCGACGGCGGTAAAACCTGGAGTCCAGTCAGTGCCACTAGCCTGCCAAATCCAAACTCAGGCACCGATGCCGTAACCCTCAAAAACGGTACACAAATTTTGATTTATAACCCCCTCATTCGCGGAATTGACTGGGCAAAAGGGCGCAATAAGCTGCGCGTAGCGGCCTCCAAAGACGGCATCAACTGGCAGGATATATATTCATTGGAAGACGAAGGCAAAGGTGAATTCAGCTACCCGGCCGTGATTCAAACCACCGACGGGTTGGTGCATATTACGTACACCCATGAGCGCAAAAAAGTAAAACACGTGGTTTTGAAAGTACCCGATGTGTTGCCACCAAAACCCGTCGGACCCACTCCTTCAAAAGCCCAAATGGGCTGGCACGAAATGGAGCAAAATGCATTTATTCACTTCACTACCAACACGTTCACGGATTTGGAATGGGGCTACGGCGACGAAAAACCTTCTATTTTTAACCCAACCCAAACGGATGTGGACCAATGGATAAAAACCCTCAAAGACGCTGGCTTTAAAGGCGCTATCCTGACGGTCAAACACCACGATGGTTTCTGTCTGTTTCCTAGTCAATACACCGAACATTCCATCAAAAACAGTCCGTATAAAAACGGCAAAGGCGACATCGTTCGGGAAGTGGCCGATGCCTGCAAAAAACATGGCCTCAAATTCGGCATCTATTTGTCCCCTTGGGACCGTAACCACCCCGAATACGGCAAACCAGGCTACGTAGAATATTACCGCAATCAGCTCAAAGAGCTATTTACCAATTATGGTCCTGCCTTTGAAATGTGGTTTGACGGAGCTAACGGCGGCGACGGTTACTACGGCGGTGCCCGCGAAAAACGCCAAATCAAAGGCTCAACGTACTATGACTGGCCAAAAACGCTTGATCTGGTGCGCCAAATGGAGCCCAATGTCATCTTCTTCAGCGATGCTGGCCCAGGCGTACGCTGGGTAGGAAACGAGCGCGGTGTGGCAGGAGAGACCAACTGGAATAGCATTACGCCCGATACGCTCTTTGCGGGCAAAGGCGGCATTGAAAAACTGTTGAACACTGGCTCAGAAGATGGCACCCAGTGGATACCTGCCGAGGTCGATGTGTCGATTCGTCCGGGTTGGTTTTATCACGCCAAGGAAGATTCAAAAGTGCGCACTCCTGAAAACCTATTTGACATTTACCTAACATCAGTAGGACGCGGATCAACGCTGCTCCTGAATGTGCCACCCGACCGCCGGGGAGTGATTCACGAAAACGATGTCAAAGCCCTGCAAGGCTGGCGCGCCATGATTGACCGTGAATTCAAAACCAATCTGGCAGCCAATGCCAAAACCAAAGCAAGCTCTTTCCGGGGCAATGCCGTTTATTATGCCTCTGCCAACCTCACCGATAGTAACAAAGATACCTACTGGACTACCAACGACGATGTCACTACGGGCAGTGTAGAGATTGATTTGGGCAAAACTCAAACGGTAAAATACATTACTTTAAAAGAGTACATCGCCTTGGGTCAACGCGTTAAATCGTTTGAAATAGAAGCATGGCAAAACGGTTCGTGGCAGAAAGTTGCCCAAGCCACTACCATTGGCTATAAGCGTATTTTAAAGTTAACTCCCCTACAAACTAGTAAAATCCGGGTGAATATTACCGCTTCAAAAGCCTCTCCAGTGCTTTCTGCGGTTGAAGTTTACTAACAAAATCTGTTTTTTATGGCTGTTACGATAAAAAAAACAAATCGTAACAGCCATAGAAACAAACAACTTTTCTTCTTCTCTGCCTTACCTTTATCAGGCTATTTCTCAAACAAAAGGTTCTTTTAACCTTTTATTCCCTTCAACTATTCATCATACATTCCCCCGTTTGTGCCATTGAGCGAGGCCAATGCTTAAAATCCGGGGGCAAATTTTCTACGTAGATACGGTTGTCCAATAGGTATCTTACTAACACTATTTAACAATCTTGTATCATGTTCCACGTCAAAAAACATCTACGTTTGTTTGCCGTTGCAGCCATTACTTCGCTGCTTACGCTCAACTCTTGTACTGATCACCGCTTGCCGCCATCGCCTCAGACATTGCCGGACGTTTCGTTTTATGCACTCAACGACAACAACCAATTGATGTTTATCAATGTACGGGCCACGAGCACACCCACCTCAACGGTGACCATTTCAGGATTGCCAACGGGAGAGACAATACGCGCTATTGATTTCCGCCCCGCAACAGGCCAATTGTATGGCGTGGGTAGCGACAGCCGTTTATATGTCATTAATCCTACCTCTGGCGCAGCTCGTATGGTGGGGATGAATCCTTTGAATCCCACGCTAAATGGTACCATGATTGCTTTTGATTTTAATCCAACCGTGGACCGTATTCGCTTGGTAACCAATACAGGCCAAAATTTACGCCTACACCCCGAAACAGGGGCCGTTGCCGCCATGGATGGCGCTATTAACGGAGCACCTGGCGCGATGGTCACTGGAGGAGCATACACCAACAACAGAGCGGGCGTTACCAGCACGACGTTATTTAACATTGACCCCGTCAATGACCGTCTTTACCGACAAAATCCACCTAACAATGGAACCCTGGAAGAAGTTGGCGCACTTGGTCTGGACATCACGGGAACCTCAGGATTTGATATTTCTCCCAACGGAGACGCCATCGCCGCCGTAACCGTCTTTGGACAATCAGAACTGAATCAGGTAAATCTCTCAACAGGCCGCCTCCAAAAATTGGGCGATCTTCCTGCCAACATCATTGGCATCGCCATTCCAACGGAGCCTGTTGCCTATGCCATTGACGACGCCAACAACCTACTCATTTTCAATCCAGTCGCTGCTTCGCCCATCACTCCAACGACCAAAACTATTATGGGTCTGCAAATGGGTGAGAGCATCCTTGGCATTGATTTTCGTCCTTCCAACGGTCAATTGTACGCGTTGGGCAGCACGAGCCGAATTTATACACTTACGGTCAATGCCGCCAACACAGCCACTTATACCGCTACGGCTTTAGGGGCTGGGCCTTTCACGCCTGCTTTATCAGGTACAAGTTTTGGATTTGATTTTAATCCCGTACCTGACTTGATTCGGGTGGTGAGCAATACACGGCAAAATTTGCGCGTAAGTCCAGTAACGGGAGCCATCAATAACGTAGACACGGAATTGAGCATCATGTCGGCCAACGTCAGCGCCGCCGCTTATACCAATAACTTTGCAGGGACCATGACCACAACCTTGTATGACATTGATACGCCTACGGGAGGTAATGCCATGCTTTATACCCAAAATCCACCTAATAACGGAACCTTAAACTTGGTAGGCTCATTGGGCATACAAGTAGAAAGTGTCAATGGTTTTGACATCGGCGGCGCCAGCAACACGGCGTATGCCCTACTTCGTTCGGGAGGAACAACGGGGGTTTATACCATTAACTTAGCCACGGGAGCTGCAACCCTGGGTTCTACCCTACAAGGCAACCCAACTGTGCGCGCCATGGCGGTAGGATTAGGTTTTTAATCCTCTACTGAAGTGGCTTATTTTGCGTCCAGTTTCTAGCAAAACAGCCGTTTTGGGAAAACAACACCTACAATTTAGAATTTCATTTGATAGGGGCAGGCTTTACGTCTGCCCTTTTTTAATTGGGCTTACTCAGCCAAAATGGAGCATTACAACCTGTAATAAATTCTTATTTTTGTGGTTAATTGTTGAATCTGCACTATTTTCTTTCGCTACAGTCTCTTTGTTTATGCCACCAACGAATTGGATTTATTTTGATACCTCTCCTACCACGTGGTGGCTGCTAAACCATTTGGCACTGGGGGCCGTAAGTTTTTGGGTGATTCGCCGCCAACAACCACTCCCTGATTGGGTTTTCTTACTTATTATCGGTGCCATCACGGGACTGATGCGACTTCCTGTCTTTTTATATAATTTACCACTCAATCCCGACGAAAGCCAACTCTTGGCCCAAGGCCTGACGTTGGCATACGACCCCATTCTTTACCGCTCCGTTGACCCTACCACCAGCGGACCTTGCAACAGCTTTTTACTCACCTTTTTCTATTTACTGGGATTCAAACTTGATTTTCATTTGGCCCATGTGCTTAGCTGGGCGCTTACGTTTGCCTCCCTGATGTTGATTTATCAATCCCTCAAAAGACTACAATTAAGCCTCTACGCCCAATTGGCCATATTGCCCGCGGTGGCTTTTGTTGGTTTTGTGCAGGATGAAGATTATTTGCATTATTACAGCGAAAGCCTAGCCATCGTTTTTTTGAGCCTGAATGTGTATTTAATGAGTTGTTGGCAGCAACAAAAAAAGATACGTTTATTTGAGCTTATTGTTTTTGGCATATCTACCGCGCTGATTGTATTATGTAAAATCCAGGCCCTTCCGTTGGCGTTTGTACTTGGTGTAGGCAGTCTTGTCTCTATTTATGTTCTTCATAAGCAACAATTTTTTATTTACGCATCCGTACTGACGCTGAGCGTGCTCGGTGTATGGGGGGTGTGGTTGGTGCACCTATGGAGCTACGGGGTGCTGGAAGATTTTTATTTTTACTATATCAAGGCCAACGTGTTACTGAAGAAAAATTTCGTGGCCAATTCTCCCAAGTCTCCGCTTACGCTGTTGCTTACGTTTCCCCTCATCATGTACACCCACGGTAAGGGGTTCGAATATTTCTTTTTGCCTCTACTCTTCTTAGGATTGTTTTTTATATATTTTCTTTTCACCCAAAAAAGACCTTGGAAAACCCTGATAATCAAACACTATTTCTGGGTCATCATTATGGTTTATGTGGGTATGGTCATTATCACTGTTATCCGAACGGGCAGTTTTTATCCGCATCATTTTACTTATTTCATTTTGCCCTGCTGCCTCCTGACGGGCCTTTTTTTGGCTTATCTTCCCGCTCGATGGAGCGGGTTGATTTTACTGACACAGGGAGTCTATTTTTCGTATTTCCTCATTGGGACCGTCACCCAAAAAGGTATAAATAAATACCCAACCTTTATTTCCGAAATAAAAGAATTAAGCCCCGTTAGCCGTGCCATTCTTCAATATGCTCAGCCCGGTGAATACCTTGTAGTTTGGGGCTGGGATTGTCAGTACTACGTCGAAACCCAAATGCCACAGGGAGTCAATGAAAATCACAGTGTAAGAAGTGCGATGGAACATTCGCTTCAAAAAATATACTTTCAGCGCTATATTCGCGATATGATACGCACCAGACCGGCCATTTTTGTAGATGCCATTACCTCCGAGACCCTCTGGATGGATGACACTGCCCGGTACGCCCATGAAAATTACCCTAAACTTGCCCAGTATATATCTGACAATTACAGCCTCAAAGCAACTATCAAGGGAGTGAGGGTCTATGTGAAAATAAAAACCAAGTTAAAACCTGACAAAAACAATACTGATTTTCAGCCTGTTAATCAAAATATTACAAAATAATTCAAACCCTATATATTTATAAATATTTACGCATTATGTTTTTTTCGCGGCTCCAATTTGACGATTGCCCTCACTATTTTTGGATTTTTGGCCATGTACTTTTAGGCGTTTTCAGTATTTGGCTTATACTTCGGCAAAAACCCCTCGCAGATTGGCTTTTTTTTACCCTCATTTTCGCCATTACGGGCACCATGCGCCTGCCCGTCTTTTTGTTCAATTACCAAATTGACGTCGACGAGGCGCAAGTGCTAGCGCAGGGCATCACCCTCGCCGTTGACCCCGTCATTTATCAATCAGTAGACCCTACTACGGGCGGACCGCTTACGAGTTATTTTTTAGCAATTTTTGCGCATTTATTTCCGCTTGATTTCCAATTTGCCCATATTTTGGGTTGGCTGCTTACCTTAGCGGCATTGTTCATGGTATATAAAGCTGCCCAACGGCTACAACTGGGGTCTACGGTACAGTTGGCGATGCTTCCCTTCATTGCCTTAATAAGTTTTAGCCAAACAACCGATTTTGTTCACTTTTATAGCGAAGCCCTTTCTATTTTAGTTCTTAGCATAAGTGTTTGGTTTTTAACCCGTTGGTCCTATCACAAAAACTTCACAAACATAGAACTCATCAGCTTTGGTCTATTAATGGGACTCTTGCCCCTTTGCAAAATCCAAGCTGTCCCAATGGCTTTTGCAGTAGGGGTATTTGCTTGTATTCAAATTTTCCTGTTTCAGAAGTCGAAGTTTTTCCGGTATAGCTCACTTATGATAGGAAGTATTCTGGTAGTGTGGGCAAGCTGGAGTCTTTTTCTATGGGCAAATGACGTATTTGACGACTTTGTTACCTTCTATATCAAAGCCAATTTTCAATACAAAGATAACTTAGCTTCTGCTACGCGTCGCAGTCATTTGGTCAATTTTTTTCGGCTTCCCTACGTCATTGCCCGAGGAAGCAGCAACTTTGAATGGGTCTTTTTACCCTTGTGTCTACTCTTTTTAATTTTTGCTTACGTAAGTGTTTACCGCAAGAAAATTAGTTATTTTTCCAAAATGGACTCTTATTTCTGGCTCATGCTGGTTGCCTATCTAGCCATGACCGATATAGCAGTTACGCGGACTGGGAGTTTTTATCCTCATTATTATCATTTTTTATTTCTCCCTTTTCTGTTGCTGATGAGTTTGTTCTTAAAACATATACCCACCTGGAGCCGGTGGCTCATTCTCTCGGCTCAATTAGGTTTTTTATACCTTTTACTGCAAAACATAGCTCACGACAGAACAACCAATGAATATCCTTTTTATGGCCGAAATCAAGATATTAGCGATTCCAAAATAGTCGCCTCCATTCTTAAATACGGAAAAAAAGGAGATTATCTAGCCGTATGGGGATGGTCATGCAACTACTTTGTGGATACCCAAATGCCGCAGGGGGTCAACGAAAACCACACCACCCGAAGCGCCATAAGTCAGCCTCTGCAACCTATTTACCTGGAACGATACCTCAAAGATTTGAAGCGAACCCATCCACCAATATTTGTGGATGCCGTGAGCGAAAAAGCCATTTGGATCAATGACCGCTCCAAATACGGCCACGACTGTTTTCCGACATTGGCGAAGTATATTGCCGATAACTACACGCTCAAAGAAGAACTGGAAAACGTGCGTATTTATGTCCGAAACCAAAAAGGGAACCTGATTCAATAACCAGATTCCCTTCAAATTGAACATCTATATCTACCTCTTACAAATCTTCGGTAGGCTTACGACGGTATTCCATAAAAACAGCCCCCGCCAATAGCAAAATCCAGGCGACCGCCGCAAAGCGGTCAATCTGTTGTCCAGTTTTGACAGCAGGGGGATCAAATTTGAACTCAATTTTGTGCTTACCTGAAGGGACGGTCATGGCCCGAAGAATATAATTGGCCCGAAAGTGCGGCGTTTCTTGACCGTCCACGTAGGCTTTCCAATCAATTCCTCCCCGGTAGTAAATTTCGGAAAAAACCGCCACCTGCGCCACTTTGGAGTCAGAAGCGTAGGTCAAATGATTGGGCTTATACTCCGTCAGTCGAATGGTCGCCGAGGTATCGGCCTGCAGACTCACGGTTTTTAACTGGTCCGCAAAGCGCTTATCGACAAATGCCGTTAGACGAGGATTAAAGGAATCCAATGCCTTTAATTCTTCATCGGCATTGTTTACCTGCTTTACTTCTTTCACAAACCACGCATTCCCTAAAGCCTCGGGATTACGCTGTACGGTAGGTTGCCCATCCTGAGCTGGCACAATAAAATAGCGGGTATTGAGCATGTTGTACACCGCCATGTTGTTCTTAGACATTTGCGCATCTACCACCTCGCGGTACCGGCGCAGCGTAGCACCATGATAACCACCCAGTGATTTATGAAAATACGAGGGTTTGGCGTCCTGAAACGGGCTCGTTGTCAAGTCAATGACACGGTAGTTCGGGTCCGTATCCTGCATGATTTGAAGGTTGGCAGGGCTAGGCTGAAACAGGTCATCGTACGAATAATATTTTTGTTGGAAGCTATCGTTATTCAAATAACGACGGTCAACGGCCCACATATCTATCAAAACTAAGCCTGCCAATAGCCCTGCCACGGCAGTCACATTTTTGAGCATTTGGTTGGCATAAGCCCACACCAGCCCCGCACCAAGGAGAATAAAAATGAGGCTCCGGAAGGCATCAGCTCTCAACATATCACTACGATCGGACAATAAGGCAGTATAGATTTCATTGGCAGCGGCCCGGTTATTGCCAAACTGCTGCGTGAGGTTTTCTACAAAACGCGGGTCGTTTTCGCTTCTAAAATCAAACAAGCCGGGTACCAGCGCAAACAAGAGCGCCACCCCTCCCGTCAATCCTAAACTTATGTAAAAAGGACGCTTCAACTCCGACCAATTGGGCTTATTTGCCAACAAGCTTTTAACCCCTAAAGCTGCAATAACCGCCATACACAACTGAACCAACGACATGGCCATGCTCACCGCCCGAAATTTGTTAAACATCGGGGCGTAATCAAACAGGGTATAATTGAAAATGGCAAGGTTTTTTCCCCACGAAATAAACAGGAAGAACACAAAAGCAACCGCAAAAGGGTACTTATAGCGGTTATCGGCAATGAAAAGGCCAAGGACAAACAAAAAACAAATGATGGCACCGGCGTAAATACCCCCGCCAACAAATGTCTGGTCACCCCAGTATGTGGAGATTTGACGCACAAATTGAGAGGCGGTTTCGGGAGGGATATTGTATCGACCAAGGGTTTTGTACACTTCCGATTTTTCGTCAAGTTCACCTCCCGATGCTCCACCAGAGAAATTCGGGATGAGCAACGTCAGCGATTCCAATTTACCATAACTCCACGCAAAGGCATAATCGCGGTCTAAGCCGTCGCTTACTTTGGTTTGTCCTGGTTTTGGAGATAATTCTGATTTACCACGAATGGTCTCTTTGGTATATTCAAAGGTTGTCCAAAGGGTAGACGTGTTATTGGCAACTACAATTGCTCCAAACAAGGCAATGAGGGCAGTGGTAACTAAAAACTTACCTACATATTTTTGCTGAATGGCTCTAACTAATTCAAAAATCCCTAAGAAAATCATCAACAATCCCGAATAGAAGGTAATCTGAGCGTGATTGGCCCATAGGTCTAACCCAAGTCCCAAACTAAAAACGGCGGCTCCTATCCAACTTTTGTCCCGATACGCCCAAACCATCCCAGCCATCATGATAGGCGAAAACGCAAGTGCATTGACTTTTGAAATGTGCCCTGCTTCAATAATTTGAATATTATAAGAAAAGAAAGCAAAGGCAATTGCTCCCAGCAAACTTGCTAACATGCCACATTCTAAAGCCAACAACAACAAATAAGCCCCCAATAAATAGAAAAAGATGTAACCTCCTTGCCCAAATTGAGTCGTAAACATCCCGACAGGTGCTACTGCCCCTTTGGAGAGTCGCCCCGCAATAAAATAAGTGGGCATTCCTCCAAAGGCACTATTTGTCCAGTAAGAAAACTCTCCCGTCTTTTTATAAAACTCAGATACTTCATGAGAAAGACCAGCTGCCTGAACAGGGTCGCTTTGGATTAATACTTTACCTTTTAAAACAGGGCTCATGTATCCCCAAGAAAGAGCAGCAAAGCCACTAATGACCAACAGATATGGTAAAAACGATTTTAGGTTGATTTGTTTCTTCATTTTATAAAATAATCTTTGTACTTATTGGTCTTTATTTAAAAGTTATGATTTTACATTAACGAAATATTGTTATAAATAGTAAACTTTGAAAGCGTTGGATGAATAAGGCAAATCAATGTTAGTAAAAATATTACTATTTTCAATTCTTGAAGACTTAAATGATTTTTAACAACATGAATAGCAATCGGTAAACAAACAAAATAATAAGTTATTCCTCTGGTTAAATCTAAAGCTATCATTGCAAAAAGCAGTGAAAATAAAGTCCCTAAAATTAGAAGCGAAAAATGCCAATATTTTTTTTCTTTCAGCAAAAAAACATACCCTAATAAAATAAGAACATTAAAGCCTTCAAAAGCAGACCAAAACCTAAAAGACCAAATCTTGGCCATTTGATAAAAAACCTTCCCCATTTGAGGTAACACTTCGTTTGCAAAAGAGTGATTTAATTGGAAAATATCTTGCAAATATAGCCTCGAAATCAAGTAAAATAGCCAAGAAATAGCAACTATTGTACTGTTTCTTGAAAAGAACAATTTATTGTTTTCAACAATAACAAAATATAGTAGGACAAATATTGAGCCAAATAAAGCCCTTTCGTCGCAATAATAAGCCAACAATAAACTAATGAGTTTTAATAAAATATTAGGATAGCGAATAGAAATAAGCAAGAATAAGTAAGCAAAAAAGTCTCCAAAGCCAAAATAATCAACATAACAGGCTGTGCCAAGATATAAACCCATGGTGCCTACCATCATCCAAAAAGTAAGGGTTTTATCATTTAAAATTTTATAAAATACGCTGTATAATAGCGTAAAAAATACTACTCCTAATGGTAATTGTATTAAATTCACAAACAGGGTCTTACTTTGGAAAGGTGAAAATTTACAGAGTAAAGGCAAAAAAAGCCGAAACTGCATATTAGATTCATGACTTAAATAAGAAGTACTATTTAATTTGGCAAAAATATTTTCAGATTGCTTTGCTATAATTTCATAGTAAACATATTCAGAACCATTAGATACAGCCTTTATACATTCAAAAAAACGATATAGAAAAGCAGGATTAGTAAAAATCAATAAAGGTATAGAACAAATCAGCAAAATCACTCCCTGCTTATAAGGCTTCATATTGATAATAAACATGAGTCTTTTTTCAAAAGATAATATAAGGTTATACATACTAAGTATTAAGTAAGTGTACTTTTATTATGAATATCGTAAAGAGCAAATAGCTCGTTTGAATAAAGAGAATTATCACAAAGTATTTTATCAATATCTAGTACCATGGGTAGCAAAATTACTTTTTTATGATACCTCTTATAGTTTGCAGTTGTTACCTAAAGCTATATTTCACCAATATTAAAAACTTTATTCTTCAGAAATTCGCTAAGGTCTGTAACTAATTCTGATACATTCTATAGCTTAAACTTTGCTTCCAAATGCTGTCCCTGTTTTTAATTAAATAACCTACAATAATAGTACGCTAAAGTTTTTGATTTCAAACAATCCGTAGAATCGCTCGAAACGCAGATTTTACTATATCGTTGATTTATTTCAATGGCTGGATATTTCCCCTAACACGCATAAAAATAAATTCAAAAATTTAAAACCCGCATTTAAAGCAAATGGGCGGATTAAACCCAATTTAAATTTTTAGCGGAGTATTGCTATAAGTCGATAGCAATTTAGTTTTCTAACAGTACTTTTGGGTATTTCTTCAAAGGATATAGCTTTCCAATGATGATAGCAAAAAACTCAAAGTCAGTAAAATGGCCATCGCATATAGGCGACTTTTGTGGTTTTTACCCTAAAATCAGCTTTGACTTGCCGCAACCTAGATAGATTACTCTATACTTCAAGGCACACCTAAAAGTTTACGTTACTAGGGCAAAAGTAGTAATTTTACGCATTGGGTTAGTGGTATTGGCAAAAGTTTCCCATGATACTAAAACAATAGCTTTGACGCTCATAGGGATAAAAACCAGGGTAGAGACACCCCTATTTGACCTCGTTTTCGGGTTGTCTTTCGTTTGATGTTCAGTTAAATTTTCAAGAAAATTTCAAAATATTCGGTTTTTCATCGAAATAGAAAATAAATTTGTGTGTTTTTAGTAGAATGCAGTTTGGTATATACTGCACCCTACCAAAATAAAAAACCACCTTAATGCCTAACTTATGATTAAAAAAATTGCGGTTTTTACCTCTGGCGGTGACGCCCCCGGTATGAACGCCTGTATCCGCGCTGTGGTCCGTACTGCTATGTACTACGGAATAGAAGTATACGGTATCCGTCGCGGTTACAATGGGATGATTGCCGGTGATATTTATCAGATGACTTCTCATTCTGTAAGCAATATTATTCAGCGTGGCGGAACCATTCTCAAATCGGCCCGCAGCAAAGAGTTTATGACCAAAGAAGGTCGTCAAAAAGCGTTTGAACAACTACAGAAATTCGGAATCGAAGGACTCGTTGCCATCGGTGGAAACGGAACGTTTACGGGTGCTACCATTTTTTACGATGAATACGGCATTCCTACCGTAGGCGCTCCAGGAACGATTGACAATGATCTCTACGGTACTGATTACACCATTGGCTACGATACCGCCGTAAACACGGCGCTGGAAGCCATTGATAAGATTAGAGATACCGCCGATTCACACGACCGCGTCTTTTTCATTGAAGTAATGGGCCGTGACTCAGGCTACATTGCCATTCAATCAGGAATTGCGGGTGGTGCCGAAATCGTGATGGTGCCCGAAGTATTGACACCAATCTCGGAGGTCGTCGAAACCCTCAAGCAGGGCTGGAACCGTTCAAAATCTTCGTCCATCATCGTGGTCGCCGAAGGTGATGAAGAAGGAAACGCCGCCGAAGTAGCCGAAAAAATCAAATCAAGGGTTGAAATTGACATTGATATTCGGGTAACCACGCTTGGGCACATCCAACGGGGCGGTATTCCGACGGCTTATGACCGGATTTTGGCAAGCCGTTTGGGCTTGGGGGCCGTGGAAGGCCTCATGAACGACCACAAAAACGTGATGGTCGGAATCATCCACAATGAAATCGTTTATACGCCTTTCAGGGATACGATTCGATTACCAAAACCCATTAACGAAGATATGCTTCGAATGGTGAAAATTCTGAGTACCTAGTTTTGGTATTTTATCGAAGCATGACCAACCACAAAACAAACGGCAGTGCTTCAATTACACATAACCCTACAGGATAAGTTTTTGGGCTGGCCCAAAAACTTATCCCTTTCATTTATTTGCGGAAGCCGTATTTTTTTACCCGAAATACCCCGAATATCTTCTAAGCAGCCCATTCAGTGTGAATCGGTATATTGTTCCTTTTTGCCAATCCAGGGATTCTGTCAGTTCTAAATGATTTACGTTTAACATTTTTCTTATAAAATAAGCTTATCACTTTTTGTACAATTTTCTGTACTAGAACACTGATAACCAACAAAATCACGTTTACTCGAATAGATAATTGTACATTAAAAAATGATTTAAATCATTCTTTTGAATATACCATATCGTTATTTTTGTGGGCTGTGATAACATTTATTCAGTCATTAAGTTATTGCATACAAACAATTTGTTTTTTGGGAAGTCTCGGCTGGCTATTCTCTACTTTTGGGATAAATAGAGGAATAGAAAACCTAATCATTTTGTTTCCAGCTTATTCTATTACCTTACCTATGAAATCATCAAACGCGGCTTCTGAACTTTCAAAATCTTATGTTAGCATCAATGGGAAGCTAGTTTTGGACGAACCTCCTCTGAAGCATGTTGTTAAAACAGCCAATGCCATCCTGAAAGAATTGCCAACTTCTGTAATAAGCATGGTGGCAGCAATGTTTTTAACCCAACTATATTTACTTTTTTACATTTCGCAAGCTCTTCTATCGCCTACCTATCAGGCACGTGTAAAAGTATCTCTCTTTCTGTTTGTTATGTTAGGCGTATTTATTTGTATTGCTTTCAAGCTCGGCTGGTCGTTGGTGACCGAAAAAGAGGAAGCCTTACGAAAAGCCGCCCTGCTCAGAAAAGCACGAAGTTTACAGAAAAACTAATTTTCTACCTTCCTAAATTTTTAGGTTCCATCATTTTGGTGACTGTTTCCACAGTCAGTGATTGTTTTTTGTCCTTTATAACCTGTTTTTTCAGCCATTTATGATGCTCGTCATAGCGATACTTAGTATATATACTCATTTTTCGTAAAATATACTACTCAATACCGTTATGACAGTGATTCCATCTTCTCTACTTCAGCAATATGGTGCTGCACTTAATCGCTTTGCAAAAGGCGAATACGTCTTTCACGAAAGCTGGCCCGCTCATTTCTATTTTCAGGTAGAGGAAGGCAGTGTTAAATTGTTTAATGCTGGCGAAAACAATGATTATATCCAAGGACTATTTTCGCACGGTGAAAGTTTTGGCGAACCTCCCCTAATCGCTGGCTTTAGCTACCCTGCCAATGCCAAAGCCATCACAAATTGTAGAATTTGGGTACTTAAAAAGACTGATTATTTAAGGTTATTACGCGACAACCCCGAGGTTCATTTTGAATTCACTAAAATGCTAGCCATCAGGCTTTTTCATAAGACCAAGTTACTCAACGCCATGAATACCCAAAATCCTGAAAAAAGGATTTTGACCATCATTGATTATTTCAAGGATAAAGCCCCACGGACCACCCCTTGCTATGAAGTACCCTTTACCCGGCAAGCTATTGCCGACATGACAGGTTTGAGAGTAGAGACTGTCATTAAAAAAGTATTACGCCTAGCCGAAATAGGTGAACTAGCGCTTCTAGATCATAAGATAGTGCGCCATTAAAAAAACGATATTCGTCACTTTTGAAGCCCCAATTGGGGCTTTTTTTATATAAATTGAGTATAATTACTTAGTATTTATAACTAATTTTTACTGCTCAAAGTCTGCTATTCTTTATGACCGAAACCATAAGAATTGGGGTAGGTCGGGTCGTAGGTTTGCAAAACCAAAAGGCTGCAAAGCCATTGTTTTCAAATCTAAAATCAACTATAAAGATGAAACGTACTACCATTCAGTTCCTGCTACTCCTGACCGCCCTGATCTGGTATGGCTGCTCAGGCAAGGGAGCCGAACAACGCGCCGAAGCCCCCGAAGTTGACTCAACGGCCATTCTGGACCAGCCCGAAACCCACGGCACCGAAGTCAAAGCCGTCACGCTTACCAACCCACTCGACCAAAAAATGGTCAAAACAGGCAGTGACATCTATGACCTGAAATGCTCGTCGTGCCACAAACTCACCGAAGACCGTATTGTTGGACCAGGATGGGCAGGAGTTACCAAAAGACGTAAACCCGAGTGGATTATCAACATGATTACCAACGTAGACATGATGCTCGCCGAAGACGCCGAAGCCCAAAAACTCCTTGAGCAATGCCTCGTGCGAATGCCTAACCAAAACATTACCTCCGAAGAAGCCCGCAGCATCATTGAATTTATGCGCAAAAACGATGGAGAAAAGTGAGTTTGCAGTTTGTAGTAAGCAGTTTGCAGTAATTCAGGATAGGGTCAGACGGGGTCGCCCAGACGGGGTCGCCCAGACGGGGTCGCCCAGACCGAAAGTATAAACATCAAAAACAAATAACTCAATGAAAATCATTAATATCAGCATTATCGCTTTGGCGATGCTGGCGGGAGGCTTTTTTGCCTGCAAACCCGACAATGCCGGCAAATCTGGCGGCGCCGAGCTCGCAGGTGACGCCGCCCAAAAAGTATACGTGGCACCAGGTAAGCACGATGAATTCTACAATATCGTATCGGGGGGATTCAACGGACAGCTTTCGGTCGTAGGGTTACCTTCGGGCCGGGTATTGCGCATTATCCCTGTTTTCTCCCAATTTGCCGAAAATGGTTGGGGTTACAGCGAAGAAACCAAACCCATGCTCAATACCTCGCACGGATTTGTACCTTGGGATGACTCTCACCACGTGGCGCTCTCGACCACCAACGGAGAGCACGACGGCAAGTGGGCATTCATCAACGGCAACAATACGCCGCGCATTGCCCGCGTCAGCCTTTCTACTTTCCGCACCGACGAAATCATCGAAATCCCCAATTCGGGCGGCAATCACTCCTCGCCGTTTATTACTGCCAACTCCGAATACGCCGTGGCTGGAACCCGCTTTTCGGTACCGCCCGATGCCAATGCCGACGTATCTATCAATAGTTTTAAGCAAAACTTCAAAGGATACATCAGCTTTGTCAGCATCGACAAGACCACGGGACGCATGGCCATTAAATTTCAGTTGAAAACCCCGGGCGTAAGTTTTGACTTGGCCCGCGCTGGAAAAGGCAAATCCGACGGTTGGTTTTTCTTCTCGTGTTACAACACTGAGCAAGCCAATTCTTTGCTAGAAGTAAATGCTTCGCAAAAAGATAAAGACTTTATTTTGGCCGTAAACTGGAAAAAAGCCGAGCAGTATTTAGCCCAAGGCAAAGGCAAGAAAGAAGCAGCAAAATTTGCACACAACGTTTACGACGAAAAAACGCACTCCGCTACATCGACCATCATCAACGAAGTAATGACACTCGACCCCAAAGAGTGCCCAGACATGCTATACTTTATGCCTTGCCCTAAGTCTCCGCACGGCTGCGACGTCGACCCAACGGGTAGCTACATTGTGGGTTCGGGCAAATTGGCCGCCGTCATTCCCGTATTTTCGTTTGATAAAATCCAACAAGCGATTGCCGCAAAAACATTTGACGGCAGCTTTGACGGAATTCCCGTGCTGAAATACGAAGCAGTGTTGCATGGAGAAGTGAAAAAACCAGGCTTAGGGCCACTGCACACCGAATTTGACGGACAAGGAAATGCCATTACCTCCTTCTTTGTTTCGTCTGAATTGGTAAAATGGAACCTTCAATCTCTCGAAGTACTCGACCGTGTGCCCACCTACTATTCCGTAGGCCACTTATCTATCCCCGGCGGACCGACCTCCAAGCCACACGGAAAATACGTGATTGCGTACAACAAAATCACCAAAGACCGCTACCTGCCTACGGGCCCTGAATTGACCCAATCGGCGCAGTTGTACGATATTTCAGGTGAAAAAATGAAGCTATTGCTTGACTTCCCCACCATTGGTGAGCCGCACTACGCCGAAGCCATCCCCGCCTCTTTGGTGGAAAAAAACTCGCGGAAGATTTTCAAATTGGAAGAAAACAACCACCCATACGTAGCCAAAGGAGAAAAAGAAGCCAAAGTAGTGCGCAAAGGAAACGAAGTGCACGTGTACATGACCTCCATTCGGTCGCACTTTACACCCGATAATATCGAAGGCGTAAAAATGGGTGACGACGTTTATTTCCACGTCACCAACTTAGAGCAGGATTGGGACGTACCCCACGGATTTGCGGTACGTGGGGCCAACAACGCCGAAATCCTCATCATGCCCGGCGAAACTTGTACCCTCAAATGGAAACCCTCCAGAGTAGGTGTTACGCCAATTTACTGCACCGACTTCTGCTCGGCGCTCCACCAAGAAATGCAGGGATACGTGCGCGTATCACCCGCTGGCAGCAAAATCCCCCTCTCTTGGGGAACGGGCAAAAACCCAACGGCTGAAGCAGAACAGAAAGTAGCAAAACGCTAAAAAATGGTTGCGTCAGGGTGGCATTCTCGACCCTGACGCAATTAAAACATACTTCGATGAAACCAATCCACAACATCTCAAGGGCCAGCATAGCGGTAGCTTCGTTGGCATTAATTGCGACCTATTTCGTTCCGCTTTGGCGCATTGATTTATGGGCACCGCAATATCCCGAAGGCTTAGTTATGAAAATTTGGCTTTCCAAATTATCGGGTGATGTAGAAATCATCAACGGGCTCAACCACTACATCGGTATGGCCCATATCAAGGAAGAAATGTTTCCTGAATTTAAGCTATTACCTTATGCAGTAGGCTTTTACATCGTGTTTGGAATCCTAACTGCCTTGCTGAAAAACCGAAAAATGTTGGTCAGTTACTTCATATTAATCGTGTTGGCAGGCGTTGTGGCGCTGTATGATTTCTGGAAATGGGGCTATGAATACGGCCACAACCTCAGCGACGACGCTCCCATCAAAGTACCCGGCATGGCGTATCAACCACCGCTTATCGGCTACAAAGAACTACTCAATTTCGGGGCATATTCGATGCCCGACGTGGGTGGATGGGTGTTTGTGGCGCTGGGTGTAGTAGTCGTTATGGTAATTATTTATGAATTCTATTTTTTAGAAAAAATATTCGTCAAAAAAACGGCCATAAAATCAGCCATTCTTTGGGCAATCATCAGTTTGGGCACGATTTCACAAAGTTGCACCCAAACAACCGAGCCGATTCGCTACGGAAAAGACGCCTGCGAATTTTGCAAAATGACCATCGTAGACAAGCGATATGCCGCCGAAATCGTCACCGATAAGGGCAAAGTCTTTAAATTTGACGACCTGAGCTGCATGGTAAAGTACATGAAAGCCAACAAATTGAACGAATCAGCACTGGCATTTTTGGTGGTCAATGATTACAGCGCTCCCGGCGAATTGATTGACGTAAAAACGGCGGTTTTTCTAAGCAGTAAAGATTTTCGCAGTCCGATGCGGGGCGACGTGGCGGCTTTTAGTCCAAAATCCTTCGCTACCGCCAATAAGGCCGAGTTTACGCAAGCAAAAATGCTGACTTGGAAAGAAGTAGTTGCCATTTTTTGATTTTCAAACATGAAACGCACGCCCAACCATCATTTCCCGCATCTGCTTCCTCGGCCTTTTGTTTTCATGATGAGCATAGGACTCTTCTTTATGTCCGTTGTGCTCCATGCCCGAAAGTGGGTTGTTAGCCCAAACCAAAGTATCCGACACACTATTGCGGGAGCCGCGGCTTATGATACAATCTTGATTCCAAAGGGCATTTACCGCGTCAATACTGTTTTGATTAATAAGCCTTTAACCATCATTGGGCAACATTTTCCCGTACTCGACGGACAGTTTAAGAATGAGATTTTTACCATTACCGCCAATGATGTTACCATCCAAGGCTTGCATTTTGAAAACGTAGGTATGACAAGCATGATTGATTGGGCAGCCATTAAAGTACTGGAATCCCGCAACGTACGTATTATCGGCAATCGCGTCCGAAACAGCTACTTTGGCATTTATCTTTCGGCCTCCGACCATTGTTTGGTGCAAGAAAACGACGTGCGTGGCAATCCCAAAGAAGAGCAAAATACGGGAAATGGCATCCACGCTTGGAAATGCGACAGCATACGGATTGAAAACAACCGAGTAGCAGGCCACCGCGACGGAATTTACTTTGAGTTTGTAACCAATTCCATTATACAACGGAACTTCAGCCATCAAAACATTCGATACGGCCTACACTTTATGTTTTCGCATAAAAACGGCTATTTCTACAACACATTTCGCGAAAACGGTGCAGGCGTGGCCGTCATGTACACAAAGTTTGTGACCATGAAGCACAACATTTTTGAACAAAATTGGGGAGGCGCAGCCTACGGGCTATTGTTGAAAGACATCTCCGACAGCCACATTGAACAAAATACATTCAACATCAACACCATCGGCGTATACATGGAAGGATGTAGTCGCTCGGTGTTTTCCCATAATCAATTCATCAAAAATGGCTACGCCATTCGGGTACAGGCCAATTGCGACGACAATGCACTGGTTTACAACAACTTCAAAGGAAACACCTTCGATGTAGCAACCAACGGCAATGTGGTTTTGACCAAAGTAGCCCATAATTATTGGGACAAATACGAAGGCTACGACCTCAACCGCGACGGCATTGGCGACGTGCCCTTCCGCCCCGTGAGCCTCTACGCAAGCGTGATTGAGCGCATACCACAGGCCATGATGCTGCTCAGGAGTTTTACCGTGACGCTGTTGGACCGCATCGAAAAAATCATCCCGAGCATCACACCCGAAGGCATGAAAGATGAATCACCCATGATGAAACCTATCAAATTATAATCCATGATTCGCGCTGAAAACATAAACAAATCGTTTGGCAAGCTGCAAGTGTTGCGCAACGTCAGCGTAAGCCTTCCCCAAGGGCGGGTGGTGGCGGTGATTGGCCCCAACGGCTCAGGAAAAACAACTTTTATCAAAACGTTGCTCGGGATAGTCGTCCCCGACAGCGGCAGCATTTACGTGGAGGGGCAGTCCATCGCCAACCGCCACGATTACCGCGCCCAAATCGGGTATATGCCCCAAATCGGTCGCTATCCCACCCACCTGAAAATCAAGCAATTGTTTGATATGATGACAGATTTACGAAAAGAAAATGCCCCCAAATCATTGGACGAAGACTTGGTAGCGGCTTTCGGTTTGCGCGCTATGTTTGAAAAACCACTGGGCACCTTATCGGGCGGAACCAAGCAAAAAGTCAGTGCCGCGTTGGCGTTTTTGTTCAATCCACCTATCCTGATTTTGGACGAACCCACCGCTGGTCTAGACCCGCTTTCGAGCGAGTTGCTGAAAGAAAAAATCCAGCGAGAACACGACAACGGCAAACTGATTCTGATTACATCACACGTCATGTCGGACTTAGACGAACTTGCCACCGATGTGCTGTATTTGCAAGACGGCAGTGTACAATTTTACAACTCAGTAAATGACCTTAAACTCGAAACTGGCGAACAAAAACTGGGGCGAGCCATTGCGAAAACCATGTCAAAAACGGAGGCATCGTCAAATCTATCGGAAGCAATAAAAATATAAACCAATGAAAATCAAGCCTATCTACTTTATCCTTCCTTTGGCACTGGTCTCCATGCTCGTGGGAGTCTATGCGGGGTGGTTGCGTTTGGGTTGGGATTTCCCCATCCTGATTGAGCAGGCTACTGCGCTGCACGGCGCACTGATGGTGGGGAGTTTTTTGGGTACGCTGATTGCCGTAGAGCGCGTAGCCGTTCTCAAAAACAAATGGGCTTGGCTCGTTCCTTTGGTATTTGCGAGCAGCCTGCCGTTGCTTTTACACCTCTCTGCCCAAGCTGGCTATTTTGCCTTGGCGGCGGGCAGCATTGGTTACCTTTGGGTCTCGATTTATAACTACCAAAAATACCGTTTTACGGGCGATATTCTTCTAGTGATTGGGGCTATATTTCAGGCATTAGGCCACTTGGCGCTGGCGCTGACCTATTCTTATGCCATGGCATTTGCAGGCTGGATGGCCTTTTTTGTCTTTACCATTGTCGGAGAGCGTCTTAATCTAACGCGATTTCTGCCCGTCAAAAAGAACGACCGTTGGGAGCTGTTTGGCTGGCTCGGCCTCTTTGTTATCAGTCTGTTGCTGTTTCATACTGGATACGGCATCGTACTCAGCCTGAGCATGGTAGGCATTGGGCAATGGTTGATTCGTAACGACATTGCACGCCATAATCTGACCAAAACGGGAAACTATCGTTTTCTGGGCATTACGCTGCTTTCGGGTTACAGTTGGCTTTTGTTCACGGGCCTCATTGCTTCTCTCAGCAGCCGCTCGCCGTGGTTGTACGACGCCGTGCTGCACGCCTTCTTTGTCGGGTTTGTCCTGACCATGATTATGGCACATGCGCCCATTATTTTCCCAAGTTTATTGGGGCTGAACGTCAAGCCTTACCATTCAGTACTTTACGTTTGGGTTGGGCTATTACAGGCGAGTATTGTGCTACGGGTCATCGGCGACTTATCGCAAAATCTTTCTCTGCGTCAGTGGGGCGGGTTAATCAACGGAGTGGCATTTCTGGGCTATTGGGTCACGGTTGCTCTCCTCATAATGACCAATAAAACCAAGGCGTTACCCAAACGGACCGTAAATTCTACAAAAATCACTAATCAATCATTGTCATGAACAAAGTTACCAAATACGTTCTATACGACATCGTCCGCAATCGGTTTGTCATGGGTTACACCCTGTTGTTGGCGGCCGTGAGTTTTAGTTTTTTCAGCTTCGACCCCGACCCCAACAAAGGGCTTTTGAGCTTACTCAACATCATTCTGATGGTGGTGCCGCTGGTCAGCATTATTTTTTCGACCATTCATTTTTATAACTCCTACGAATTTATCGAACTACTCTCAGCGCAACCGTTGAGCCGACAAAGCATTTTTTTGAGCGAATACATCGGCGTAGCGGCCTCGTTGAGTTTGGCTTTTTTGGTAGGGGTTGGTATTCCGACAATGCTTTTTGAAGGAACCGAACGCGGCATTGTCCTGATTATAAGCGGCTTACTATTAACCCTTTCTTTTGTATCCTTAGCTTTTTTGGCCGCCGTCATCACCCGCGACAAAGCCAAAGGAATGGGCTTGGCATTGGTCATCTGGTTTTACTTTGCCTTGGTGTACGACGGCTTAGTATTGGGCATCCTGTTTTCGTTCAGCGATTATCCGCTCGAAAAAGTCATGCTTTTCTTGACCGCCCTCAATCCCACCGACTTGGCGCGCATCATGGTCTTGATGAAAATGGACATTTCGGCCTTAATGGGCTTCACGGGAGCCGTTTTTCAGGATTTTTTTAGCACCAATTACGGGCTCATCATCGCGCTGTCGGTGCTGATGGTTTGGGTGGTTTGGCCCGTGGCTTTGGCTACCCACATTTTCAACAAAAAGGATTTATAGCGGAGATGTGAAGCGTCTGAATATTTTCAAAATGGCTCGTTTGCAAAACAAAACATACGCCTAACCCGTGTACACAATTTCCCAATTTTTAACCAAAACGAACAAAAAAATGAAATCTAACCTTATCGCCTTTGGATTTATTGCGGTATTAGCTGCTTGCCAATCTCCTGCCGAACAATCAGAGACTCAAGCAACGGCCACTGAAACTGCGACCGTTAGCGGTCAATCGGCCGTGGAAGACAATGAATCACAAAAAGATGTTGTAAAAGTGGCCGTTGGCTCACCCGACCATACCACCCTCGTCAAAGCTGTGCAAGCCGCTGATTTGGTGGATGCCCTCTCTAATGCGGGGCCTTTTACGGTGTTTGCGCCCACCAATGCCGCCTTTGGCAAACTACCCGCTGGCACGGTAGAAGGCCTACTTAAGCCCGAAAACAAAGACAAACTAAAAGCTATTTTAGAGCACCACGTGATGACCTCAGCGTTGGATGCCGACTTTTTTCAGGATGGCCAAAGTATGGGCATGGTAGACGGAACCAATGTTACTTTTCACAAAAAAGGGGATGCACTCTACATCGGCGAGGCCAAAGTAATTGGCTCAGTACGGGCCTCCAACGGGTTTGTTCACATCATTGACGGCGTTATTGTTCCCAATTAATCAGACAGATATGAAAACCTCAAATATCCCTGGTTTACTGCCTTTTGATGGCATAAAAACCAAAAAAATCGACTCAAATGAGCACTTCAAAACCGTATTTATCAGTATTCAACAAGGCGAGCGGCTCAACACCCACGTTTCGCCAACGGATGCTTTTTTGTACGTTTTGGAGGGAAACGCCAACTTCAACTTGGCAGGAGAAGCTTTTTTTCTTTCTCCCGGCGACGGCATGTCTTTCAAAGCCCACGTCGAGCACTCCGTCAATGCCCTCACGGATTTTAAGATGTTGCTTTTTCGATAATTAAACACGATAAAATCAATTTTAATCATCGGCACTGCCAAGAATCATTTAACTTTGCAGGGTTGAAAAACTTATCCATGAACCACAAACGGCACATATCTCTTTTTTTGCTGCTGCTAATCAGTTTCAAAATACTGGTGGTGCCGTTTGTGTATCTGGATTTTGAATTGCGCAAAGAATACATCATTCAACATCTTTGCGAAAACCGTTTTACCCCTCAGTTGCATTGCGATGGCAAATGCTATTTGGCCAAACAACTCCACAAAGTAGCCGAAGAACAAGCCCGCAATGAAGCCCAAAAACAAAGCGATACGGCCAAAAAAGTCATTCAGGAGGTATTTGAAGAAACCACCCTCGACTTTGCATTAGCCACCATTTCGTATTTCGACTTCGATTATTTCCCCTTATTATCTTCTTCGGTACAAAAAGGCTTTTTATCCAAGCCCGTCATGCCTCCGATTGCCTGATTTTTTTGTACAAAAAAGCCATTCCCTATCTACCGCGAAGGAATAGTAACGCTTTTTTACAACTAGGCAATTATAATCCAATGAAAATCAACCCATTACTATTCAGTGGGGTATTGATGGTGGCCGCCTGTCAAAACGGGGAACAAGCCCAAATCAATACCCTTGAGAAAGAGGTGATGATGATCCATGATGCCGTCATGCCCAAAATGGGCGAGTTGGTGGCCTTGGAAAACACCATCCGAAAGCACATCTCGCAGACCGACAGCTTGCTCAAACTCAAGCCCAATGATTCTACGCTACAACGAGCGTTGGAGCAATCTCGGTTTCTTTCATCACAGCTCCAAGAAGCCGACCGCTCCATGATGGAGTGGATGCATAACTACAAGGGCGATTCGCTCAAAAAACTGCCTCCCTCCAAGGCTATCCGGTCTCTCACGCAGGAAAAAATCAAGATTGAACAGGTAAGCGATGATATGCTCAAAAGCATCGAAGACACACAAATTTTTTTGAAACAACAATGAAAAATATACATCTATACCTGCTGCTTCTGTTGGGAGCAGTTGTCCACCAAACGGCAGCGCAACAGACCGTCAAAGGCAAAATCTTTGACGCCGTCACCAAAGAACCCGTGGTGGGTGCTACGGTTCAAATCCTCAAAAACAACGCTGGAACAATCACCGATAACAATGGTCTTTTTGTCCTTTCAAATGTGGCAACAGGCGCAAAAATCAGTATTTCAACCATTGGTTACGCAAGCCAAGAAGTTGAAATTTCGGACAACAATCCGCTGACGGTATCGCTCGAACCTTCGGTAGAAAACCTCCAGACAATCGTCGTAACGGGCAACCGCGAGGCAGCACTACGTACCGAAACGCCCATTGCCATCTCAAAACTGACGCCAAAAATGATTGACGAGGCGAAGGCAAGTTCTATTTATGAGGTTATCAACAAAACGCCCGGCGTAATGATGGTCAATCTCAACAACGAGCAGCATTCGATGGCCATCCGCCAGCCCATGACCACCAATGCTTACTATCTTTATTTGGAAGACGGCGTACCGATTCGTCCCATGGGTGTGTTCAATCACAATTCTTTATTGGAAATGAACCAGTTTACCGTCAGCTCGATTGAGGTAGTCAAAGGCCCCGTTTCGTCGGTTTATGGTCCAGAAGCCGTGGGCGGTGCCATCAATTTTATCTCACAACGCCCCACCGCCGTACCCACCGCCCGGATTGGCCTCCAGGCTGACCAATGGGGCTACCGCCGCATACAATATGGCGCAGGTGCTACGTTGGGGAAGTTTGGCATTTACGTGGGCGGCTTGGTTGCCGAGCAGAAAGACGCTTGGATGACGAGCTCTGATTATACCAAAAATGCTCAATATGCGCGATTGGAGTATCATTTTACCCCAAAAGCGCGCCTGATTTATACTCTTTCCTACGCCAAGTATGACTCCCAAACCAGCGGCAGCGTCGACAGCGTCGCGTTTTATAATCGTCAGTACATCAGCACGACCGATTTTACTTATCGTAAATCCTACTCGCTGCGTTCACGTTTGACATTTGAAAAAGAGTGGAACAACGGCTCACAGTCGTTCGTCACGGTTTTTGCACGGGACAACAAACACGGACAAAACCCCTCATACGGGATTCGGTGGACATCTGGGGCAGCAACGGCACGGGGTGAGATCAATTCCAATGATTTCAAAAGTCTGGGTCTCATTGCCCAGCACACCCAACGTTTTAAATTCTTCAATTCAAAACTGACTGTCGGAACTACCGTTGACTTTTCGCCCAATGAATATTGGTCGTATCAGGTAGATTTGGCCGCACAACTTCGGGCCGACAAAAAATCGGTAGAGAAATACACTATTTCTAAAGAACGCCCTGATATTCAAATCGCTAACTACAGCGCTGATATTCATAATACCGCTTTGTACGCACAGTATGATTTTGAGCCTCTGCCAAAACTGCGCATTTCGGCGGGGCTGCGCTACGACAATATGTCGTTTGATTTTGTCAACAATCTTGACATTGACAAGACTACGGGTCAGGCCATCGGCGGTGCTAAATCGTACAGCCAAACTACACCCAAATTGGGCGTAACCTACGATTTAGGAAAAGGAAAAGGTATTTATGCCAATTATTCCAAAGGCTTTGCACCTTCGGGCTTGACGGCGATTTTCAGAAAACGTCCTACTCCAGCACTAAACGGCGATTTGTTTTATTACAACTTAGTGCCTGCCACCTTTGCCAATGCCGAAATTGGCGGTTGGATGTCGTTGTTGAAAAACAAAATCTACCTTGACGCTACTTATTACCAAATGAACGGCACTAACGAACTCCTCAACATCCGCCAGCCTGACAATTCCACTGACTATCAAGCGGCAGGAAAAACCCTGCACAAAGGCGTCGAATTTGGCATCACCTACAAGCCATCCAAAGAGATGTTTGTGCGTTTTGGCGGTACCCATTCCATTCACCGTTTTGTGGAGTTTATCCTCAGCCAACGCGCCTCCGACGCGCTCAAAGACGTCAATGGCAAGGACATGCCTTCCGCACCGCGTTGGGTATGGAACGGCGAAGTGAGCTATTATCCCAAATGGTTCAAAAACTTCCGCACGTCGGTAGAATGGCAACACCTGAGCAAATGGTATCAGAATCAAATCAATACGGTCGTGTACGATGGCTATGATTTGGTCAACTTCCGAGCTGGGTATCAATGGAAAGGCATCGAACTCTTTACCAATGTCATGAACTTGACCAACGCACTGTACGCCACCAACGCCACACGCGGCAACGCCACCACCGACCGCACTACGTTCACACCCGCCGCACCGCGTACGTTTACGGTAGGGGTGCAATATAATTTTAAGGGAAAATAAAAAAACGATGAAAGGGTTTGTGGATTCACAAACCCTTTCATCGTCAGCCAATTGCAAAATTATTTATCTCCGTAATGATCCCTGAACGAATAAAATTCTATTGTATCGTGAGTCACTTTGTAGATCAATACAATGCTCATCCGTAATCCTTCGAGACCAAAACCCTTTGAAATCATACTTGAGGGCTTCGGGTTTGCCTTTGCCTTCAAAAGGATTGCGACGTGTTTCTTCAATGAGTTCCGAAATCTTGAAAAAGACTTTTTTGTTCTCGTTGACCCAACTTGTAAAGTCCTCAAATGCCTGAGGCGTGAACAGAATGTTTCTTGACGAGCTCATCAAATTGTTCGGGAGTAAATGAAATTACATTGCCATTTTCAACTGACTTAATACCTGCTTTAATTTTTTCAAATAAATAAGGATTGGCCATAATGGCTTCGGTTTCGTCCAATTCGTTTTCTTCAATTTCAATTTTGATTTTAAACGAACCAGTACGACGGGCAAACTGAGACTTGATGCGACGAAAAAGACGGTAGTCAAATTCTTCCTCGGTCAATTGATACGTAACAGTCATATCGCTGATTTTTTTAACAAAACTAACAAAAACCTTTCATTCTAAATAAAATCACCATGAAATACCTCCTCGTATCCTCATTGATTCTATCATTAAGTCTTTTCGGATTTTCAACAATAATCAACCGCAAAACAACAGCTGTTTCCAACGAAAAATTCACGGGCGCAACCCCACGTTTTACGACCGACCACCGTGGCAATCCAGTGCTGAGTTGGGTCGAAAAAGACGGCGATAAAGCCCTTTTTTACTTTTCCATTTCTGAAAATGACGGACAGACATTTGGCAAAAAAATCAGAATTAATGCTCCAACGGAATTAACCGTACACGCCGAAGGAATGCCTCGCGTAGCCTTCAAAGGCGACGGCAGCATTTGGGCCACTTTTGAAATCAAAAAACCGACCAAAGAAGCCCCGCGCGCCGCAGATTTGATGTACGTTGTCTCGACCGATAAGGGCCAAAGTTGGTCTGCGCCCAAAGCCGTCCATAAAGATACCACACCAGGCAAAGGCCACTCCTTCAGCGACATGATTCGCCTACCCAACGGTGAACTAGGCTTTGTGTGGTTGGACGAAAAAATGGGCAAGTACGAAGGCCGCAGCGTAAAATTTGTACAAACATTGCCCAACGGAGGTTTTTCGGAAGAAGTCGTAGTAGACTCCAACGCCTGTCAATGTTGCCGAACGGTATTGTTTATTGATACCAACAAAAACATCCACCTCACTTACCGCGACCTACTCGCCGACGGCACCCGCGACATGAGCCACGCCGTTTCGACCGATGGCGGGAAAACGTTTACTCAACCCCAATTGGTGTACAAAGACCGCTGGAAAATCAACGCCTGTCCGCACACCGGCCCAAGCATGACACAATCTGGTAACGATTTCTTTGTGACGTGGTTCAGCGGTAAATCTGAAAACCACGAAGCAGGCGTCAGAATCGTTAAATTAGGTGAAGAAAAACTCTTTTCCGCTAACTTAACAGTACGTGCAAAGCACCCTCAAATCGCCACGTTGAATGGCAATTTGGCCATAGTTTGGGACGAATCAGTGGAGAAAGACGGTGAATTCTTTACTAAAATTGCCCTGAGAATCATTGATAAAAACGGCAAAGAAACCACCACTTTCCTCACCGCCGACCATGAAAATGCTTCCTATCCCGTACTAATACCCACTCTTAACGGCTTAATGTTGGCCTACGAATGGCAAGCCAAAGGCGCAGAAAAGGCCGTGATTGTCTCGCAGTTGGTGGAAGTTTTGTAAAGGATTCGATAGTTTTCTCCTGAAAGAGTAGTTTTGAAACTTGGTAGGTTTTACATTAGAGTCATAAACGACTTTGTTTTAAAACGCACCAAGTTTCATCCTAATAAACTAAATCAGTATTCCATGAAAATCAGCCGCAAAGCAGCACTCAATACCCTCACAGGCGCATTCATTTCCATGCCTTTTTTGGGGTTTTCTCGCACCAAGAAAGAACTTCAAACCTTTAAACAGGAATTTGGAGTCGCTTGGAAACGATCACAAGACTATACGCTGACGGTGTTTAACCAAATGCCCGAAGAACATATTGATTTTAAATACACGCCCGAATCGATGAGTTTTCGGACGCAGTTTGTGCATTGTGTTACGTTTACGGCCATGCAACTGGCTGGTCGGTTGGAAATCCCCAATCCCTACGAAAATAAAAAAGATTGGGAAAAACTTACCAAAGCCCAGCTTTCTAACGAAATCAAGGGCTTTTATACGTGGGTTGAAAAAGTAGCGGGAGAAGTTTCGCCCGAGCGGCTCGCCAAAGAGGAGGGATTTGCAGGGGGAAAAATTCAGGTTTGGCAGTTTTTCTACGCCATGGAAAACCACATCATCCACCACCGAGGACAAGCCGTTTGTTATGTGCGCCTAAAAGGCATAACGCCCGAAGGCTATGTAGGTTGGTAGTGAGTAGTGAGTAGTGAGTAGTGAGTAGTGAGTAGTGGTAAGTCTCTTTTCAAATATTAAGTTCTTGAAAAACAACAAATTCATAATTATTTGGTAATGAAGAGCTAATATCTTTTTCGGTGCTTTGAGCTATCATTAAATTTTATCCAAAGCAGTTGAAAAAGGTTCTCTTTCTGGTTCAGGGTGAAGGGCGCGGTCATTTGACCCAAGCCATTTCAATGAGTCAAACGTTACATAATTCAGGGTATCAGGTTGTAGCAGTATTGGTGGGAGGCGCGGTCGAAAAACCCATTCCCACCTTTTTTTATGACCAAATCCAGGCACCCGTAGAAGCGTTCTCTAGTCCAAATCTGGTCTTTAATACCGAAGGTAAAGTGGACTTCAAAAAAACCATTTTGCATCATTTGCCCAACACCATTCACTTCGCCAAAAGCCTAAAACAAATCAACCAGACCGTAAAACACTATCAGCCCGACCTCATTGTCAATTTTTACGAAATGCTAGGTGGACTCTACAATTGGCTTTATCGCCCGCCTGTTCCGATGGTATGCGTTGGCCACCAATACTTATTTTTTCATTCCGACTTCCCGATTCCCAAAAAAGGATACATCGATCGTTTTTTGGTCAATTTTAATTCCAGACTCACGGCCCTAGGGGCAAAAAAAATGCTGGCGCTGTCGTTTGACGCCCTCGATAATCAACCTTCCAAACAGGTCTACGTAGTATCTCCCCTGTTACGTCACGATATTCATTCATTGGTTATATCCCAAAAAGAATACATTTTAATATACCTCAACCATCCTTCCTTGTACGGCCAAATCCTCGAATGGCACCTCAAGCATCCAGAAGTACCTTTGCACTGTTTTTGGAGCAAATCAGAAGCCCTGCCCGAAGAAAAAATAGACGAAACGCTCACCCTGCACCAATTGGATGGAGCCAAATTTTTAGAGAAGCTATCAGGGTGTAAAGCCTTGGTTACTACGGCGGGTTTTGAGTCTGTCTGCGAAGCAATGTATTTGGATAAACCTGTGATGGTGGTCCCAATTCACTACGAACAAGCCTGCAATGCCGCTGATACCGAGCGAGTTGGTGCAGGCGTCGCAGCTGAGCACTTTGATTTATCTATTCTGATGGAGTATTTACCTCGACATCAACCAGTAGGAGAGGATTTTCGTCAATGGTGTCGAGAAGGAGAACAGCAATGGCTGGCACATTTGAAGAGTATTGTCTAAAAAACGTCGGGGAGGTTTTGAACCGCAGACGCGCAGTCCTCGCCGACGTTCCTCGCCAACGTTATGTTAAGGCTTACTTTCTTTTGCGATTTCCACCGCCGCGAGGCCCGCGTTTTTCGCGCTCGACGGCTTGCCATTCTTGGTATTTTTTGAATTGGTCTTCGCTCAAAATACCTTTCAGGCTCGTTTGGAATTTTTCATTGATGCCTTTCATACTCTCCCGCATGGCTTCACGGTCGCCAGCATTTGTTTCTCTGATTTTCAGGGCTTCCTGCGTGCGACCCAATTCTAAATCATAGATTTTTTTGGCGGTAGCGTCGTCGAGTGTCAACACCTGTTTCAAATCTGCCGAAACGCGCTCGGCCCGCTTTTGTGGGTCCATGGGCTCGCGTTGAGCAAATGACAATTGGGCTCCAATGGCCAGCGCCACTACAAAAATGGTGCGAATGATGTGTGTTTTTTTCATGGTTTTCAAATACCGTCAATGCGGTTGTTTTCTGTTTCGTTATCTTTGATGGACCAAACCTTCCAAGGTTTAATTGTCCACTATTTTCATTTGGTTATGTTACGCACCTTCCTCCCCTTTTTATACGGCTCAGCATTGCTGATTTCTTTTTTATCCTGCCAAGAAAAAACTGATAATCAACAGATTGACACATCAATTACCCAAGCGACTGAACTTAACGATGAGTTTCTAAAAAAACTCAATTTCCCCCAAACCGTCAGCTATCTTGGCTTGGACAAGCCCAAGGACACAACAGTGGTCAAAGTAAAATCAGGAACAGCACCCGCTGATATGGTTTACATTCAAGGGGGATTGGTGCAGATTGGTTCTGACGAGGGCTTGGAGCAAGAACGCCCTTCATTTTGGGCCAAGATAGCGCCATTTTGGATGGACACACATCCCGTAACCGTAGCTGAATTTCGGAAATTTATCAAAGCTACTAACTACAAAACCGAAGCCGAAACCTTTGGCAATGCGGGCATCATCGACGAATCTACGGGCCAACAATGGATTTTGAAAGACGGAGCTAACTGGCATCATCCTATGGGGCCTGACTTTCCTGCCGCCGCCGATGACCATCCCGTGACGCAGGTTTCGTGGAACGACGCCAACGCTTACGCCAAATGGGCGGGCAAACGCCTGCCGTGCGAGTTGGAATGGGAACACGCCGCCCGCAACGCCCGCAACAGCCGCACTATTTATTCATGGGGCAACGACATCCAAAGCCAAGGAAAATACAACGCTAATATATGGCAGGGGAAATTTCCCGTCAAAAACTACAACGAGGACGGTTTTGCGTATACGTCGCCCGTGGGAAAGTTTGGCAAAACACCCCTCGGCCTCACCGACATGAGCGGCAACGTGTGGGAATGGCAGTCCAACCCAAAATTCAACTACGAAGCGCTGTTCCGCACGCCCATCCGCGACGGTGACCTCTCGCCAGAACTCGCTCAACGCGGCGGCTCATTTCTGTGCGAACCCGGTTGGTGCCACGGCTACCGCGTATCGGGCCGCTCTTCGTCTACGTCCGAAACCAGCCTGTTTCACGTAGGTTTTCGGTGCGTGAAGGATATAAAATAGGGGTTTTTAAAATAAACAAAACCTCTTCAAAAGTGTTAAAATGTACAAACAAGCTTTGTACAAAATGAATTTATCCGAACAAGACATCGACCGCATTGTACAAATGGCGTGGGAAGACCGAACCCCTTTTGAGGCAATTGAGGCGCAATTTGGACTACCCGAAAAAGCAGTGATTGCCCTCATGAGGTCGCAGATGAAACGGAGTAGTTTTGAAATGTGGCGCAAACGCATGAACGGCCGCACCACCAAACATCAGGCCCTGCGCGATGATACCGTTGACCGCTTCCACTGTTCGCAGCAACGGAGCATCAGTCTCAACAAAATTGCCAAACGTTGATGTTGAGCACTTTTGCAGGAATTGACTATGGTTCCAAAACCTCGGGCAATACGGTGATTTGTCACCACGACGACCAAGTAATTCACTTTTATGAAGCCGACAAAAAAGACGCGGACTTATTCATTATAGATTGGATAACCAAGTGTCAAGCGGCTCAAAACCGTCCGATGCTAACAACCGTCTTTTTGGATGCCCCTCTTTCCTTACCCGCTGTTTATCAATCCATTGTGGGTTTCTCAAATTATCATTACCGCCAATGCGACGTAGCACTCAAGGCCATGTCACCGATGTTTTTGGGCGGACTAACCGCGCGCGCCATGGAATTAAAACAACGCCTACAAGAAAAAATGAACGTTGAAACCCACGAAGTGTATCCCAAAGCCCTCGCCCAAACATTGCTGTCAGACCATTATCACAAAAGGCTGACAACCAATGAGATGGAAGCCCTTTGCAGAATATTATCCAAAGTTATTCCTGAACTTTGTTTAGCGGAGTATCCCAAAACTCAGCATCAATTCGATGCACTGCTGGCGTGGGTTTCGGGGTATCGCTTTCTGAATCAACAACACCTCATTTTCGGAGACATACAGGAAGGAATTATTATTGTGTAGGAGATGAAAAACGTCAAAAAAGAAAACCTTCCCCAAAAAACCTGTGCAGTGTGCGGCAGACCATTTTCGTGGCGAAAAAAATGGGAGAAAGTCTGGGATGAAGTGAAATATTGCAGCGATCGCTGCCGAAGCAATTCAAAGAAAACGAGTTGTTAAAATCCAGAAAGCCGCGCAAAAAACGAAACATTCGATACCTTCTAGAACTGTTTTTGGATTATTAATCGGTGTTTTTTTAAGGAGTCTCCCCTTTTCCTTTTCCAAAAAAATCTTCTAAATTGCCATACTACGCCCCCCTTATCATCTACAAGTTTAAAAAATCAATCGTATTATGGAACGACTCTTTACCCTAATCCTAACCTTTGTTATTGTCAACACTGTCCTGCTTCAGGCTCAAACCTTCTCCCCAGACGAAATCGCCAATCTCCAAAAACAAGCTAAGCGCATCACCATCGTCAAAGACAAATGGGGTGTGCCACACGTATATACTAAAACCGACGCCGATGCCGTGTTTGGCATGATGTACATTCAGTGCGAGGAGTTTTTTGAAAAAGTAGAGAATTTGCTCATTACTCGCTTAGGTCGTCAGGCGGAGACGGAAGGCGAACGGGAATTGTACCAAGACCTGTGGGCGCGGACTTTTATTGACTCGACCCGCGCCATAAAACTATACCAACAAACGCCAAAATGGCTCCGCAAACTGTGCGATGCCTACGCGGCAGGCATCAACTTTTATATGATTTCGCATCCCGCCAAAAAACCAAAACTCATTACCCGCGTAGAACCGTGGATGGTATTGATGAATAATATTCCATCCATTGCGGGTAGCAACCTTACAGAATTGGAATTTCGTCAATTTTATTCCAAAGAGGCGGGGCTTTCACTGTCATACTTGCCAGATGCCAATCATGAATTTTACCAAGAAGCGGGCGGCTCCAACGGCTGGGCACTGGCCCCGTCGAAAACGCAGAGTAAAAACGCAATGTTGCTCATCAACCCTCACTCGGAATTTTACGGACGAATTGAGATACATTTGGTCAGCAAACAGGGTCTGAATTCTTACGGTGCACCGTTTCTGGGCCAATTCAATATTTTTCAGGGCTTTAATGATTTTTGCGGCTGGATGCATCCCATCACCCTTTCCGATGCCAAAGATTTGTATGCCGAAACCGTCGAAAAGAAAGACGGGAAGTACTCCTACCGTTACAATGGCGGACAGCGCGGCGTAGACAGTTCACGCATTACGGTAAAGTATAAAAAAGGCAATGAACTGTTATCCAAAACCTTCACCGTTTACCGCACCCACCACGGCCCAGTCGTAGCGGTCAGAGATAAAAAATGGATTACCCTAAAAAGTACCGACGCCAACATTGAACTGTTGGGCTTGCATTGGCAGAAGATGAAATCCAAAAGTTTTGAAGAATTTCAATCGACCATTGGTAAGCGCGTCATGGTCGGCAACAACATTATCTACGCCGACCGCAAAGGAAACATCGCGTATTGGCACGGCAACTACGTTCCGAAGAGAGACCCAGCATACGATTGGAAACGCCCCGTAGACGGTAGCACCAATGCAACAGAATGGCAAGGTACGCACACCCTCAACGAGATTCCGCATTATATCAATCCCGCCAACGGTTGGGTACAAAACTGTAATTCTACCCCGCTGTACGGCGCAGGGGCGTTTGATACCCTCATGAGTCGCAAGCCTGCCTACATGCTGCCCGACGGCCATACCCCGCGCGCCATGAACGCCGTACGACTGCTAAATAACCTAAAAAACGCCACGATTGACGACGTTATCACGGCGGCCCATGACACCTATCTGCCTAATGCCGAGCGCTTTATTCCAACTTTGGTCAAGGCATTTGATGCCAACCCCACAGACTCGGTTTCCGTGCAGCTTTCTGGCCCGATTCAAGCATTACGAAACTGGAATTTTCGGGCCGATACCACCTCCGTTGCCACTACATTGGGCGTTATGTGGGTCGAGAAAATCATCCCGTTAAATGTGGCCCGCCTCAAAAAACCAATTGCCAACGAAGAAAACTATTCAGTTACCAACGGGGCCAACCTTTCCACCGATTTTATCTCACCTAAAGAACAGCTCGCTCTGTTAGCCCAAGTAGTTCAGGAATTGAAAAAAGATTTCGGAACTTGGGAAGTGCCGTGGGGAAGCATCAATCGTTTTCAACGCGTTAAAGAAGGCGAGACCTTCAGCGACAGCCGCCCGAGTTGGGCCGTGACCGCCACTCCAGGCCCGCTGGGCTCGCTCAATGCCTATTCAAGCCGCAAAGTTCCGCAGGCGAAAGCCCATTATGGGGTCAATGGCAATACCTTTGTGGCCGTAATCGAATTTGGCAAAACCCTTAAAGCCAAAACAATTCTGACGGGCGGAGCCAGCACAGACCCAGCTTCACCGCATTTTACGGACCAAGTTAAAGGCTACATCAACGGGCAATTCAAAGAAATCTTTTTTTACAAAAAAGACGTCATGAACAACGCCGAGCGCATTTACCGCCCCGGCGAATAAATTTGTAGGGGCAGGCTTTACGTCTCCCCCTTCCACATCGGACTGGGCAGACGTAAAGCCTGCCCCTACGGTTTGTTTTATTTTTCAGCTTTCGGTTATCAACCTATCCATGAGGCCGTATCCATTCTTCGTTTCAGGGCAAGCCTTGTGGCTTGCCCTGACGATTATTTTCCAACAATCTTCCCCCAATTTGCGTTATTATCAGAATCTTTCTTAGCCTTCGCTACTTTTTGCATCATTTTTGCGTTAAATTTATTGTTATCTTTAGAAGCTATATTCTAACCCTTTAAGCACCGTTCAAAACACCACTATATGAAAACCCAACCCCTTTCCGTATTGCAGGAGCGCATTGGTGAGTATAAGCGGAAATTTTACCTGAATCAACTCGTCAAAGGCGTGATTTTTGCGGCGGCGTTTGTACTGTCGGCATACTTATTTGTAAATACCATCGAGTATTTCGGCCGCTTTAGCTCTCCTGTACGTGGTACCCTTTTCTTTGGTTTTTTAGCCATCTTGGGTTATGCGTTGGCGCGTTGGGTAGTTACGCCTTTGGTGCATTTGTACGGTTTACGTAAATCGATTTCGGACGAAGAAGCGGCGGGTCAAATCGGAAATTTTTTCCCCGAAATCGGCGATAAACTCATCAATACCTTACAGTTACGTAATTTATCAGGGGCTCAAACCGACCTGATTGAAGCCAGTATTCAACAAAAATCAAAACAATTATTAATCGTTCGGTTTTCGGATGCTGTCAAAATTGACCAAAATCGTCGTTATCTCAAATACGCCATTTACCCGTTGGCCGCTATTGGATTGGTGTTGCTGATCAATCCACGCTTTTTTGCCAACAGTTCTGACCGCATTATTCACTTTGAGAAAGAATACAACGACGCACCGTTTACGTTCAAACTCGACAATACAAACCTAAAAGCATTTCGCAACGAAGATTTTACCTTGAAGGTTTCGCTTGCGGGCGGCGCCTTGCCCGAAGCGGTTTACGTAGTTCACAACAAAGCCAAGTTTAAGCTCGAACCAGAAGACGCCGATACCTACAGCTATACCTTTAAAAATGTGCAGCGGCCCATCGAATTTCAGTTTGAAGCTGCTGGCTATAAATCAAGCGATTATAAACTCACCGTGGCCGAGCGCCCCAGCCTGTTGTCGTTTGATGTTACCCTTCAATATCCTGCCTATTTAGGCAAGCCAGCCGAACAATTGAGCAATGTAGGTAACTTGACCGTACCCGAAGGAACAACCATCACCTGGGATTTCAACACCGATGCCACCGAAGAAATGGCCTTGGCCTTTGAAGGCGACAAAAACGCGTATACGGCCGAAAGCAAACTGACAGGCGGGTATGAGTTTAGAAAAAACGTTCGGAAGTCTGCCAACTATGAAATCAAACTCAAAAACGACGAGTCAAACAACCGCGAGAAAATCAGTTATTTTCTCAACGTCATCAACGACAAACACCCGACCCTGACTTTAGAAAATTATCAGGACACGACTTTGTACAACTACTTCGTATTGGGTGGTAACATTGCCGATGACTACGGCTTCTCCAACCTACGGGTGTTTTATAATTTGCGCCGCAAAGGTGACAAGACCGATGAGAAGAAAGTGGCTTACAAAGGATTCGGAATTCCATTCAACAAATCAACGACCAACCAAACTTTCTACTTCCAATGGTACGTGGACAGTCTGCGCCTTACGCCCGGCGACCGCATCGAATACTACGTTCAGGTGTGGGACAATGATGGCGTAAATGGGCCAAAATCGGCCAAATCGCGCATGATTGATTTTGCGGTTCCGTCCAAAGAAGAAGTGCGGGCCGAAGCCGATAAGGCCGCCGAGAAAACCGAAGCCCAAATCAACAAAACGCTACAGAAAGCCAAGAATTTACAGAAAGAGTTAGAAAAACTTGACCAACGTCTGAAAAGCGAGCGAGAGCTGGATTTTCAGGATAAAAAGCAAATTGAAGACTTGCTCAAAAAGCGCGAAGAGCTCATGAACGACATGAAGAGCATGCAAGAGCAAACGCAAACAGCCCAAGAAAAGCAGGAACGTTTTGCGGAGCAAAGTCCCGAAATGAAGCAAAAAATGGAGCAGTTGCAAAAACTGATGAAAGAATTGCTCGACCCCGAAACCAAAAAACTGTACGACCAACTTGAAAAACTCCTTCAACAACAACAGCAGGACGATAAAATGCAGGAGTTGATGAATAAGCTAAAAAACAAGGAATTCAACGCTCAGAAAGAAATTGAAAAAGCGTTGGAGATGTTTAAGCAACTTCAGCTTCAGCAAAAAGCGGAGCAAATTCAGAAGGATTTGAACGAAATGGCCGAAAAACAGGAACAACTGGCGGAGAAAACCGAAAAAGAAAGCAAAGAGCAAGAAGCCAAAGACAAGGAAAATAAAGACCAAAAAGGTAAAGATAAAGACGCAAAAGACCAGAAAGATAAAGACCAAAAAGGAAAAGATCAGGAAGGTAAGGACCAGAAAGAGCAAGAAAGCAAAGAACAAAAAGACCAAGAAAGTAAAGACGGCAAAGAAGATGCCAAGCAAGAAGAGCTCAAAAAGGAGCAGGAAGAGCTAAATAAAGAGTTTGAAGAAACCAAAAAGGACATCGAAGAACTCGAAAAATTGAACGAAGAACTTGCCGATAAGCAGGAAATGGACACTGGCAAGGAGGAACAGCAGGAAGTGGAAAAAGAGCAGAAAAACAGCTCCAAACAACTCCAACAGAAGCAGAATAAAAGCGCCTCTCAATCGCAGAAAAAAGCAGCGAAGTCCATGAAAAAGATGGCGCAGCAGATGGAAGAGTCGATGGAAAGTGCCGAAATGCAGGAAATGGACGAAAACATGGACAATCTGCGCGATATTCTGGAAAACCTAATTCACCTCTCGTTTGACCAAGAGCGCGTCATGAAGGATTTTAGAGGTGTCAATTTACAGGACCCACGTTTTGTTAAACTGGCGCAGGAACAACTCAAACTTCAAGATGATGCCAAGGTGATAGAAGACAGTCTGTACGCTCTCGCCAAGCGCGTCATGCAAATCCAGACGTTTGTGACTCGTGAGCTCAACGACATGAAGTTTCACATGACCGAAAGCACGCGCTACATCCGCGAGCGCCGGCTCAACATGGCCACCAGCAAACAGCAGTTTGCCATGACCTCCATCAATAACCTGTCGTTGATGCTCAGCCAAACGCTCCAACAAATGCAGGCAGCCATGATGGCGATGGCCAGTCCGGGTAGCGGTAGCAAGAAAGGCAGCAAAGGCAAAGGAAAAAGTCCGGGTAATTTGGGCGAGCTCCAAAAACAGCTTAACAACCGCATCCAACAATTACAAAAAGGCCAAGGGCAAGGTCAGGGCCAAGGAGGCATGGGCGGACGGCAAATGTCGGAACAATTGGCGCAAATGGCCGCCGAACAGGCACGTATTCGTCAGATGCTAAAGGAATTGATGGACTCGCAAAAAGGCTCGGAAGGCGGCCGAAAAGTGGGAAATGAGGTCAAAGAGTTGATGGATAAGATGGACGAAACCGAAACCGACTTGGTAAACAAACGTATTAATCCGACGGTCATAAAACGTCAGGAAGAAATCGTAACGCGGTTATTAGAATCCGAAAAAGCATTACGTCAACAGGAAGAAGATACCCAACGCAAATCAGAAACGGCCAAGCCACAGCCCCGCAACCCGCCCGCGGAGTTTGAGCAATACGTGAAGGACAAACAGCGACAAACGGAACTGTTGCGTACCGTACCGCCGAGCTTCGCGCCTTTCTACAAACGCGAAGCCGATAATTATTTTAAGAAATCGGGCGAGAGATAACCCTCATCGGATGTACATAAAAAAACGGGGAGGCGGGCAGATTGTCGGCCTCCCCGTTTTTTATGTTTTCAATTTATCGGCTGTACCTGTCCCTTTTCATTAAATTTGCAACTACAAGCTTTTGAAGATAACCTAGTTTCGATTACTTTGCAGAAGAATTCTTTAAAAATAAAAAGCCATGAAAAAAATACTGATTTTTGCCTTTTTGACCGCCTGTTGTTCTTCGCTCTTGGCCCAAACCGAAAACGCCAACAACCTCATCCGCGACGTAGACGGACGCCTCAATATGGGCACCTACACAACCTCTTCTTTCGATAGTCGTTACGAAGGGCTAAAGGGTTCTCCATTCTTCATTTCCGAGTGGATTAGCGGAGAAATGGCCTTTGTGGATGGGCGCGTGTTCAAAGAAGTCCCCCTTAAATACAACGCTTACTCCAAAGAATTGGTCATGAAACGCCCTGGCGGAGATTCAATAATCGTATTTCCGTACCAAGTTAACTCGTTCATTATCAATGATCCTGTTACAAAAGCAAATTTTGAATTTAAAAGGTATCCCTCGGCACATACCGCAAAATACGACATGCGCGACCTCTATTTTTTGACCTTATACCAAGGAAAAACCAGCTTGGTAAAGTTAATCAGCAAGACCCTAAAAAAAGCGGATTATAAAGACCCTTACAGCAACAACGTGCGCTACGATACCTTTGAGGATGCCAATGAATATTTTTTACTCAAAGCCGACGGCAGCCTGACGAAGATTAAAAAGAATAAAAAGTCGGTACTCGGCGCTTTGTCTGACAAAGAAGAAGCCTTAAAAGCACTGATGGAACAGGAGAAATTAGACATAAAAACTGAGCGCGATCTCGTGGTTGCCGTTGCTAAGTACAATGCTATCTAACGAACAAATCGCTTTTATTCAACAAAACAGTCAGGCAAATCCGACTTCTTTACGGCTCAAATACGGCAAAGAAAAAGAGTTTGTCATTGCCCAAATAGAGGCTCGGCAAAAAGCGCGGACAAAACTACCGAGCTGGTGTGCCGAGCCTCGTTTGATATTCCCGCCCGCTGTGTCGGTCGAACAAAGCTCTTCCGAAGCCACCGCTCATTACAAAGCTGACATAATGCGCCAAACGGCCTCAACAACGGTAATTGACGGCACGGGTGGCATGGGGATTGATTCCTATTATTTTTCAAAACAGTTCGAATCGGTCACCTACATCGAACAAAACGAAAAACTAGTCGAGCGCGCACGCCACAATTTCAACATCCTGAACACCCCCAACATCGAATGTATTTGCGACGATACTATTGCTTTTTTACAACGGTTGAAAGCCAAAGTGGATTGGATTTATGTCGATCCCGCCCGCCGCACCGCCGACCAACGTCGAGTGGTAGGATTGGGAGATTGCGAACCCGACGTTACCAAGCATTTGGCGTTATTTTTGGAGAAAGCGCACCAAATCCTTGTCAAAGTCTCCCCCTTACTAGACCTGACACAAACGCTGTTGGAAGTACCGCAAATCACGGCAGTCCACGTAGTTGCGGTTGAAAATGAATGCAAAGAATTATTATTGGAGATAGGAACAAACGCCTCTGACGTTGTCATCAAAACCGTTAATTTCAAGAACGACGGCAGTCAACAAATTTTTGACTTTTATCGGTCAGAGGAGCCTGATGCCGCTGTTACCTTCAGTATGCCGCTTCAATACATCTATGAACCCAACGCCGCCATTTTGAAAGCAGGAGCGTTTAAAACGGCCGCCTCAAAATACCAAATTGCTAAAATTGCCCCCCACAGTCACCTCTATACTTCTGAAAGTCTGGTACAGCTATTTCCTGGGAGAACCTTTGAGCTAATTGCCACGGTAAAAGCTGATAATAAAGCGCTTACGCCTTATCTAACAAACGGAAAAGCAAACCTTACCCTCCGAAATTTTCCGGGTACTACCGACGAACTTCGCAAAAAACTGAAACTAAAAGACGGGGGTGACGTATATTTGCTGGCCACAACGCTCGCCAACACCGATAAACGACTGCTGGTTTGCCGTAAAGTGAAAGATTAATCATCATCCATTAATCGTAATCAACGCAACCCATTTTAACGTTTAACTCAACCATGGTGCTGCCCTAAAAACGCACCGCCAATCAATTATTTTATAACGTTTTACCGTTACTCCCATGTTTTTTGAACGTATACCTGGCAAAGAATATCCCAAAGAACCAGAATCGCGGATGGTGATTCGTTTTCAGGATTGCGACCCTTTGCAACACCTCAACAACGCCAAATACTTTGATTATTATTTCAACGCCCGCGAAGACCAAGTAGCCAAGCTCTACGAATTCAACTTCGGACGCCTTTTTAGGGAATTGGGCCAAAGCTGGGTGGTGTATCAGCACCAGATTGCGTATGTGCGCCCCGCCATGGTAAGCGAATGGGTTCGGATTACTTCCCGGCTGATTTATTTTAATCAGGATACCACCGTAACGGAATATTACATGACCGACGATACCCGTACCCAACTCAAAAATGTGCTTTGGGTAACTTCCAAATACATTGATGTGCGGCAAGGAGAACGCGTGATTCACCCGCCTACCGTCATGGATTATCTGGAAACAACCTGCTTGCCCAACGTGGATTTTCACAATTGGAACTTCAATGAACGTATTCGTGAAATAAAAGGCAGCCTAAAAGCGAAAGGCTAATCCGTCTCCGCTTAACCTCGCAAATCCTTTATTCTAACAATTTTCGTCAATATGCAGTGGCTTCAAGATACGGCTTTTATCATTAACTATTACCTCAAACGAGCGCATTGGCTTAGTTTGGACGTGGTAGCGGGAGCCGTCATAACCCACATCATTGCGAGCCGTTTGCCCGACGGCCACGGGAAGGTTTCGTGGGCATCCACGCTTCTGGTAGGAATTGCCGTATTCATGATTTACGTCGTTGACCGTTTATTAGACAATCGCAAATCCGACCACTCCCCTACTCCTCGACACGATTTTCACGTTAAAAATGAACCTTTGTTGATTAAAATTCTTTTGGGCTTGGGTTTAATTTCATTGGTGCTTCTTTTTTGGGTACCCTCAAAAGTCCTCTGGTTTGGCTTCGGATTAGCAAGTTTAGTAGGCCTCTATTTGTGGTTTGCCTTCCGGATTTCTGCCAAACACACCGCGCAGGTTTTTAAAGAGCCGCTAGTAGCGATTGTATACACCGCAGGCATCTGGGGGCCTGCCATCTTGACCGAGACTACCCTCGCGTGGGAAAGTCCCGTGTTGATGGGTTTATATGGCTTATTGGCTTTCCAGAATTTATTACTGTTCTCATGGTTTGAGTCTCTGGAGTTGGATGAAGGTTTTTCACTGGCCATTGCGTGGGGTACCGAAACGGTTTCCTCGGTGCTGAATTGGTTGCTGGGATTGATTATAGTCGGCGCATTGGCCGTGATTATCTTCACCACTTATCGCTATTGCGTCAGGGCCGCAATCGTCGTCGTTGTGATGAGCGGGTGTATGCACGTGCTAAAACGCTCTTCGGCCAAAGTACTTCCCGACGAGCGTTATCGCCCCTTAGGCGACGGTATTTTTTTAATTAGCCTGTGGCTTTTGTAAAGAATCAACGTTTTTTCTACCCGAAAGCCTTATTTTTTCTTTTTAAGCGAAGGCTTCACCGTTGGCTTGGGTTTCACTTCTTTTTTGGGATCATATTTATCCAAAAGTGGTACCGCCCCGCGACGATAGCGCAGGTATTGAAAACCCAGAAGACACGATAGGCTAAGCATTAACAACCAATAACTTTCCTGAAATTGAGTCCGACGGAATTCCATAATCCACAAAATAAAAAAGCCCAACGTGGCCCAACCAACCAAGCTCTCAACCAGAGGAGTTTTCATAGATTCGATAAAGGAGAATTTTAGGCAACAAAGGTAATATCTTTCGGCCATATCAAATAAATCTCGGGGAATATGGTTGAAAATCGCCAAAATTTTGTATAATTTTGCAAAATTTTTCTTCAAAACCAATCCTATCAAGCTTTACCAAAGCCTATGAGTAAACTACGGATTTTGTATGTAGCCAGCGAGATAAATCCCTTTCTCCAAATCACTGAGGTAGCCGACTACGTAAGAAAACTTCCCCAAGCGATGCAAGAGCGGGGCATGGAGATACGCATATTAGTACCACGTTTTGGTCTTATCAACGAGCGCAAAAACCGCCTCCACGAAGTAGTCCGCCTTTCAGGTATTAATATTTCAGTCGGTGACGATGAGAAACCGCTGGTAATCAAGGTAGCTTCCATCCCAAGCGCCAAATTACAAGTTTATTTTATCGACAACGAAGACTATTTCCACCGAAAGTCCGTTTTCTTAGACAAGGACAACAACTTTTTTGACGACAACGACGAGCGTGCCATTTTCTTTTGCAAGGGAGTTCTCGAAACCGTTAAAAAATTGGGATGGGCTCCCGATATCGTTCATTGCAACGACTGGATGACCGCCCTTATTCCTCTTTACCTGAAAACCACTTACAAAAACGATCCGATGTTTAAGGATACGAAGTGTGTTTTCACCGTCTACAACAACGCTTTCAACTACAAATTTGAAGGTGATATTTTAGACAAAGCCAAAGCCATGGACGTCAGCGATGAGGCATTGGCGCATCTGCGTTCTGCCGATTTTGAAGGTTTTATCAAAATTGGATGTGCGTATGCCGATGCCGTAGTAAAAGCTGATGATGATTTTAGTGAAAGTTTAAACAGAATCCTTGATGAATTGCCCGAACGCAAGCTTGAACTGGTTGAAGAAGACGAAAACTATACCGACGCTTATTACAACTTATATAATGAACTGGCCGGCTAAAACAGCCGGCTTACTGGTCATCGCTTTTGCTATTTTGCTGGCAGCGTGCGAAGCCCCGAAAGAAATCGGACTCCCGCCCGAAGTAATCGCTGAGGTACAGTTTACCGACACCGTTACCGTTCGCACCAGCACTGTTCTTTTGGATTCAGTTCGTACTTCCAATGCGCAACAAATGCTAGTAGGGAACTACCGCGACCCGATTTTTGGTCGAGTTTCAGCACAACCCTTCTTTGAGATGGGGCAAACACTCAACCTCAATTCAGACGGTAGTACCAATACCTACGTCTTTGATTCACTTCGTCTGAATGTTGCGTATTCTTACCTGTATGGCGATACGCTTCAACCCTTTGAGGTCAAACTTCATCGTTTGAGTGATTCGCTCAGAACGGGAAAAACTTACTATAACAACAGCAGCATCCCGTACGACGCAGCCGCACTAGCTAGTGTAAAATTCAATCCGACACCTTCTACCAACAATACATTCCAGTTTAAACTTCCTAATACATTAGGACAGCAGCTGCTGGATTTGAGCGGAAAAACAGAAGGGAGCACTGCGCTCAAATTTGCACAGCAGCTCAGGGGGTTCACGTTGGTGCCGTCGGCAAGCAATGGAATGGTGATAGGTTTTTCTCCTGCCACCTCGGGAATCAGTTTAAATCTCTATTATCACATTACCAACGACACCGTCGCGTACGTGTTTAGGGTTCCCATGCTGAAACGCTTTAACCAAATGCAAGCAGACCGCCAAGGAACAGCCCTAAGCCAGATTCAACCGTTGAAACCCTTGCCAGCAGCCCAAACCAAAGGACTGAATTATGTTCAGGATGCCCTCGGTATTGTGACAAAGGTTGAATTTCCGTATTTATCAAAATTATTTGGAGAGGGGCGCGTGGCCATTAATCGTGCTGAGTTAAATATCGTACCCAATCAACCAGAGCATGTTGGAGGTTTATACGGATTGCCTAGTACCCTTACAATGGCAGAAACCGACGAAACCAATCGAGTGTTACGGTCAAAAGGAGATACCGAATTACTCCTGCCAGTAGATGGCGCTACTTTTCAGTCGTACGTTTTACCGCAAATCGTTCCGTATACTTCAAAGTTCCGTAATTATAACTTTGTACTTACTACGTATTTACAGGCGGTTTCTATCGGTTTTAAGAAAAGTACCGCCTTGTTGCTGATGCCAACGAGTCAAGGTTCTACCCTACAATCGTACGTATCGGGCAACCAAGCCTTATCAAGTTTTTATCCGTTTATTAACAATAAGGTGGACCGTTTAACCATAAACCCCACCCCAGAAAACGTAAAGTTAAGGATATTTTATACCGTGACTAAGTAAAAAATAACGATAAATCTGGATTTAAAAAGAGAGCGGAAAAACTTCCGCTCTCTTTTTGTTTTTGTAATATTTCAGTAAATTTCGAGAATTTTAGGTATATTTATTGTACTAAAATAAGTTTTTTAAAAAAGTTTTTAGGGCTCTTTAGGTTGATAATTTTTTTTAAAAACGACAGAGTCCCTCAACTCATCTAAAACATCTCTTACTATGTGCGGAATTGTAGCGTATGTGGGCCATCGCGAAGCGTGTCCTCTCATCCTGAAGGGTCTCAAACGTCTCGAATACCGAGGCTATGACAGTGCCGGTGTAGCGCTGCTCAACGGAGAAGGCCTAAAAATCTACAAAAAGAAAGGCAAAGTTGTTGACCTTGAAAATGAACTCCAAAACAAAGATTTACACGCTACTGTGGGCATCGGCCACACGCGTTGGGCCACCCACGGAGAGCCCAATGATGTAAATGCTCACCCCCACTATTCGAACCATAAAAAACTGGCCATTATTCACAATGGCATCATCGAAAATTACGACAGTCTAAAGCAAGCATTACTCAAAAAAGGCCACGAATTTCGTTCACAAACGGACTCAGAAGTATTGGTCCATTTCATTGAAGACATTCAACAAGAAACCAATTGTTCGCTAGAGGAGGCCGTGCGGCTCGCCTTGCAGGAGGTGGTGGGGGCATACGCCATCGTTTTAATCTCAGAAGATGACCCCACGCAGCTGATTGCCGCCCGCAAAAGCAGCCCGTTGGTCATTGGCGTGGGCGAAAATGAATTCTTTTTTGCGTCTGATGCTACCCCCATCATTGAATACACCAAAGATGTCATTTACTTAGACGACAACCAAGTGGCCTTGGTACGACAGGGAGAGCTTAAAATCGTTAATCTCGAAAACGAGCGCCAGGCACCTTACATACAAAAGTTAGAGCTGGAATTGGAAGCCATTGAAAAAGGTGGCTATGACCATTTTATGCTGAAAGAAATCTTCGAACAGCCGCGCTCCATTGCCGATAGTATGCGTGGACGGGTCAACCGCGAAGAAGGAACCTTGCAGTTGGGCGGCCTAAGCGACTACATGGACAAACTCGCCGAAGCCAAACGCATCATCATTGTAGGCTGCGGCACGTCGTGGCACGCGGGGCTGGTGGCAGAATACATCTTTGAAGAGCTCGCCCGAATTCCCGTGGAAGTCGAATATGCTTCAGAGTTTCGTTACCGCAACCCTATTATCAACGCTGACGACTTCGTCATTGCCATTTCTCAGTCTGGCGAGACCGCTGATACCCTCGCGGCCATTCAGCTCGCTAAATCAAAAGGAGCCACCATTTTCGGCGTGTGCAACGTGGTCGGGTCATCCATTGCGCGCGAAACCCACGCGGGAGCCTATACCCACGCGGGCCCCGAAATCGGCGTAGCAAGTACGAAAGCCTTTACGGCACAAGTGACGGTTCTGACGCAGATGGCCATTGCCATTGCCCACAAACGGGGTAGCATCACCGAAGAACTCTACCAACAATTGCTCCTCGACCTATCGGCGATTCCACAGAAGGTGGGGCAAGTGCTCAAAGCGGCCGACCGCATCAAAGAAATTGCGTATATTTTCACCTACGCCCGCAATTTCATCTATCTAGGGCGGGGGCTGAACTTCCCCGTTGCGTTGGAAGGGGCTTTGAAGCTGAAAGAAATTTCGTACATCCATGCCGAAGGATACCCCGCCGCCGAAATGAAACACGGCCCGATTGCGTTGATTGATGAAGACATGCCCGTCGTGTTTATTGCCACCAAAGACAGTTCTTACGAAAAAATTGTTTCCAACATTCAGGAAGTAAAAGCCCGTAAAGGCCGCGTGATTGCCATCGTGACCGAAGGCGATGAGCTGATTCCAAACATGGTTGATTTTGTGATTGAAGTACCCGAAACGCACGACATCCTGATTCCGTTGCTTTCATCCATTCCGCTGCAATTACTTTCGTACTATGTCGCCGTGATGCGCGGACGCAATGTGGACCAGCCCCGAAATTTGGCAAAATCTGTCACCGTAGAATAACGGAAGTCATCTCAAACCTGTTTTCGTATTTTTGTCGGGTACTCACCTATTTAATTCTTTTATGAAAAAATCAAATCGTCGTGCATTTTTAACGGCAGCTACCCTAGCTGGCACTGGGGCAGTTGCCAACGTCATCGCGGCCGCGCCCAAAAAGCAATTGGTACACCACGTTTTCTTTTGGCTCAAAAACCCTGGCTCCGTAGCCGACCGTGACAAACTGGTAGAAGGCGTAAAAACCCTCTCAAAAATAGAGACCATCCGTAAACTGCACGTGGGGGTATTGGCAAGCACCGAAAAACGGGACGTTGTAGATACCAGTTGGGATGTATCGGAGTTGATGTTTTTTGACGACACGGCAGGGCAAAAGGTATACCAAGACCATCCGATTCACCAGGAATTTATTAAAAACTACTCCCATTTGTGGAGCAAAGTAGTGGTGTATGATGCGATGGAAGCTTGATAAATGGCGTTTTTCAACGAAGACGTCAGGCAACAATACAAACCGCCTTCAGCCTCGTTGAATAATAAAGTATGTCAGTTCTGAAGGATTAATCGTTAGTAGAGATACTAACGGTTAATCTTGACCATAACAAATTGATATATGTGGATAGAACAAAACAATAAGCTTGTAAAAGAGTACGAATTTGAAGACTTCAAAGAAGCCTTTGCTTTCATGACCAAAGTGGCCGAAGTGGCGGAGCAGATGAACCATCACCCTTGGTGGTCAAACGTTTATAACAAAGTAACGTTTGAACTTTCTACGCACGATGCCGGCGATAAAATCACCGAAAAGGACGAAGCTTTGGCCGATGCTATTGAAGCGATTTTTGAGGCGATGTAGATTCTTTTTAAAGTATTCCAGAACACAAAAAGCGCCCTCATCGCAAAGCAATGAGGGCGCTTTTGTTTTGAGCAGATAAAGTATACCCCATTATTAGAGGTATCAATCAGTTTTTTTAGAAAATTGATACTTATTGAATTTAAAACACATGGGTATGGGGTTTACTGATTTGCTGATGACAGATACCTCTACTGAGGTAGCATAATATTCCAAACAAGTATCTACCTCGGCATTGCCTTTTGCATAACTAAGCGTGTAAAACTTAAAATCGGCCGATGGTCGCAGCATTTCTTTTGGATAATTGAATGATACGCTAAGACCGGAGTCAATAGCTGCATTCATAGAGAATGCAATATTGGATACACCACCCGACCAATTGTTTGATTTTAATGTAAAAGTGGAATCCTTTGTTATATTCATGCAAATGGGCTGATTGGCTTCCTTACGATCACAACCCGTTGCGGTCAAAATACAGCCCATTATAAGGATACCATATTGGGCCTTTCTTAGTGCAACGATAGAATTATTCAATGCCTTCCGAAGCTTCATAGATTTGATAGGTAGAAAACAAAAAACGTTAATCATTTTTTAAACGAAACAAATAACTACTTGCCAAATATTACGCTGAACTCTTTACAACTCCGAAAAATTAAGCAAAGGTTAGTGTCTATTTACTCGGTTTGCAGTTACTCACAATCACTAACGCTGATCTATTTTTAAGCCCTAATTACAAGTTTTTAATTGACCACTATTTGCCAATGACATCAGATAATTGTGCCATTGGGTAGGAGCCATATTTTGTCCCATATTATAGCCTTCCATTGGCTACCGGAGCAGGCAAGTTTGTTGTGTCCTGTACAATACTATGCCATTTGGAAAGGTCAGCAACTAATTTTGTGTCAGTCAGGGGCACTCTTCTTTCAGGTGGCACAGTTGAATCTTCAGACTTTGATAGGGTTTCAACTGTGGATATCATCAATGTCATCGGCTATGGCTGTAATTTGAGCGGGGGTAAGCGAACCTGTTTGAGGTATCAGATCTTCAAATTTTTTGCCAATTTTAGATTTTATTAAAAAACCAACAAAAAAAGCCCTCATCGCAAGGCAATGAGGGCTTCTGTCACTCTAAGCAGATAAAAAATATCTTAGTTGAGCAACTTCAATTTTAAGTCGTTTAAGCGCGTGCGAATAGACGCATCTACTTGCCGGTCTCCAACGCGCAACACGTATCCTCCAATGAGTTTCTCATCTACTTTCTCCTCTAATTCAACTGTTTTGCCAGTAGCTTCGGCTACTATGCTCACAAATTGCGTGCGTAATGGAGCGGTCAATGGCATCGAAGAAGTAATGAGCGCTTTGACAATGCCTTTTTTCTCATCATACAGCTTGATAAACTCTTCCGCGATACTGAACATGATTCCTTCGCGGTTTTTCTTCGTGATGATGGTAAAGATCGTGTAAGAAGTTGGGCTTACTCTGGTCTTAAATACTCCTTCCAGAATCGCCAATTTCTTGTCGTGACGTACCACAGGGCTTTTAAGGGCCAACATCAATCCACGATTTTCTTCTGCTGTCTGCTTGAAGAAAAGCATATCCTGATAAACAGTGTCCACCACGTTTTGTTCTTGTGCCAAGTCGATAAGCGATTTGGCGTATCGTAATGCTACGGTAGATTCAGACATAATTTATTGAACAGTTACCATTGAACATCAACAGTTCAATGTTGAATGATAATTGACTAGTTAAGTCTTGCTTCTTTGGCCAAATCAGCTACCAATTTCTCCTGCGAGGTCTTGTCGCCCAATTCTTTACGCAACACTTTCTCGGCAATATCAAGCGAAATCGTGACGATTTCTTTCTTCATTTGAGCAACAATGGCTACGCGCTCATTGTTGATGGCCTCACGTGCATCTTCAATAATGCGTTTTCCTTCGATACCTGCGCGGTCTTTTGCTTCGGCAATCAGACGGTCGGCAGATTCTTTGGCAGATTTCAAAATGCTGTCGCGCTCGGCACGGGCTTGGGCCAGTAATTTTTCATTGTCTGACTGCAACTTAGCCATGTCGGCACGGGTCTTTTCGGCCAAATCAAGCGCGCTTTGAATCTGATGTTCGCGTTCTTTTAAGCCGTTCATGATGGGTTTCCAAGCGGCTACGCGCAGGATCACCACCAAGATAACAAATACCACCAACATCCAGAAAAGTAAGCCGATTGCGGGGGTTAACAATTCCATTTGAATACAGTTTACAGTTTTGAGATAATAATTTAGAATTCCTCTTGTTTACTACAAAAGAGAGGATTTCGTACCGACGCCTAATGCGCACAGTACGAAATCCCTTTGTTGCAATTAGAGCTTGAAAGAAATCAACAAGCAAATAACGGCAGCGAAAAGAGCTACGGCCTCGATCAAAGCCGCGATAATCAACATCGCAGTTTGGATACGACCAGCAGCCTCAGGCTGACGAGCAATACCTTCCATTGCGCTACCACCGATACGGCCGATACCTAGACCTGCACCGATTGCAGCTAAACCTGCACCGATACCGGCACCTAATACCGCTAGACCTGCACCGCTTTCAGCAGCAGCTTGGAGTAAGATTTGAAGCAACATGATTGTAATTTATTATATAGTGAAACAAAAGAATTCAATTGAAAATGGTACGCGTAAATTAGTGTCCGTGGTCTGCTTCGTGGCTTTCTTCGATAGAGCTTCCGATGTACATAGACGTCAGGAGCGTAAAGATAAAGGCCTGCAAAAACGCCACCAATAACTCAATAACGTTCATAAACAACGTAAAGATGAGCACCAACGGGCTCACCGCCCAACCAGTACCGCCACCACCTAAGTTGTTGGCAATAAATATCAAACCTAAAAGGCTCAAGATAATGATGTGACCCGCCGTGATGTTGGCAAAAAGTCGAACCATCAATGAGAAAGGCTTCATGAATACGCCCACAATTTCTACGGGAATCATAATTGGCAACAGGGCAACTGGTACACCTGTTGGCTTGATCAAGTGAGCGAAATAGTGCTTATTGGCGCTGAAGTGAACAATGATAAAGGTAATAACCGCCAGAATCAACGTTACGGCAATGTTGCCCGTTAAGTTTGCGCCACCAGGAACCAACCCAAGGAGGTTGTTTACCCAAATGAAGAAAAATAAGGTCAATAAATAAGGAAGGTATCTTTCGTATTTAGGTCCGATGGCTGGCTTGACCACTTCATCCCGAATAAACAGAATGATAGGCTCCAAAAACGATTGGATGCCCGAAGGAGCTTTCCCTTTATTTTTGGAATAACCTTTGGCAACCGAAGTAAAGATAAGCAAAAGAATAACGGCACTTAAAAGCAGAGAAGCTACATTCTTAGTAATGGAAAAATCCAATACGTGTGCTTCTTTGTTGGCTTTGCCATCTGCCCCGATTGGGTAAATGTGCTCATGCTCCAATACGTAGCCTAAGGCTTTGTTGGGATACACGTGGTTTTCGTGATCTTCGTGGGTAGCATCGGGCGAGTGGTAGAAGTTGCTCGATGAAAATACCTTCACCCCATTGTCATAAATAATGACAGGAAGCGGTATTGACAAACCATGCGCAAATTCCCATTCGTGGGCATCTGCGATGTGGTGCATGATCATCTCACCAATGTTGAATTTGCTTTCTTTGGCTTCATGGTCATGAGCCGGTTCTTCGGCGAAAGCAACGGAAAAAGTAACAAAAAGTAGCGCGAATGTCGCGAAAAATGTATGACGTAAGGTCTGAAACATAACTAACGATTAACGAATTACAAATTAAGAATACGCTCCTATTCCAAATCGCGGCGCAAGTTACGATACAATCCGTATATTTCAAAACAAGTATAAAATAAATAAAATGCAAAAAAGGTAACGACGAAGCTATTGGGAGCGGTCACCTTGAAATACAAAAATACCCCTACAAATACCAGACACATTAAGAGGCGAACGACGACCGTGGTCAGGTAAAATTGAACAAATCTTTCTCTATTCTCCTTAAAACCCTGCTCCATCAAACGATGTTGAAGCAACGAAACCACAAAGAAGAAGGCCAGAATAGTCCATTTTTCAGGATGGATATATGTCCCGGCTGAAAAGTAATCGGCTGTAAAAAGTACAATTCCCAAAAAGAACGTAAAAAGGATAGTTCGAAACATTTTATAAAAGTTAATCAACGAAATAGGTAACAAACAGCAGGTAAGTGCAGAGTATTACAAAAAAATATTGGGTCACTTCTCCCTTAGAAATTAGGATTTGACCTGCCGGATGAAATTATACAAGGCCGCAGCGATAGAAAGTAATGACAATGCCAATGTCCAACCAGGAATTTTATTTCCTTGCCATTCGTCCAGCTTTACTCCCGCGTAGGTTCCCAGCCCGATGATTCCGAGCATTTGCATGCCAATGCTCGAATATTTGGCGTAATTGGTTGTCTTTTTACGCATTGAGTCGCCATTTTCAGTCATTTTACAACAGAAGATTTGAACTTAATTCAACTCTTTGGGCTCATAATCGTGTATTTTTTGGACATCTACGCTCACAATATCGTCCCGCTTACCGCTATCAAACATGGGAACAAACTTTGCGCCCCACACCACTTCTTCGTACCGAAACGAATACCGGGCATGTACCGATTGCAAAAAAGTTTCTTCGGTGGCCCTAACATACACCAGAAACTCCGTATCCGACTCCGCCAAGCTGTCCTCCGTGGCACCGTATAAAGGACTCGCTTCAGTGATAGGATGTACAATCGTCCAACTTAATGGAAAAAAATTTACCTGACTACGCTCCAGTTTTAATTGATAATAACGCCGCGAGCGCTGTCCGTTGGGGAGGGTTTCCAATCGTGAAAGTGAAATCTCAACCCGCACATCCACCAACTCCGTCGGACTCTCGTTAATCATCCGAAACATCCAACCGTTGATATCCAGATAAGGCGCAAAGATAGCATTTCGGCTAAAAAGAATTTTGGGTATCGGACGGGAAAACCGTCCATAGACCAAACCTGACGCAATCGCAAAGCCTAACACTCCCACGAGCGACTCAATAGATGACAGTCCGCTCGCCACCAGCCCCACGGGTGCAACGTGGCCATAGCCCACGGTGGTTAATGTTTGGGCGCTAAAGAAGAATGCCCCCCAAAACTGCTCCATCGTACTAACGGCCTTAATTCCTTGAAGGTGCTCAACACCTATCATCATATAAAGCACTGAAAAAAAACAGTTTACCACAAAATATACCATGAATACCACCAGAAAAAACATCGGCCAAGAAAGTCCCGTCAGGCGATGGAAAATATCAAGTCGCGCCCAAAATGAGCCATTGACTCGGCGCGCATTAAAAGACCCGTCGGATTTCATCAATCGCCCACGGTCATTGGTAATGCGGGTTCCGAATCCTACATCACGGCGTTCTTCCTCTTTTTCGAGAAGTTTACTGTTTTTAACTTTAGTGATCAGTCGATGTGTAGCCATACGATAATGAGCAATCAATGAAGGGGTAAATAGTCTATTTTCTCCTAACAATTTCCCCTTCGTTTCGCGTTCAACACATAACTAAAATTAATGATAAAAGCCTCATTTTAAAGCAACAAGACAACTCAATTGTCATTTATACCGACGAATACCAAGTTTTGAAACTCAAAATACAACCCAAGAACACTTACCTTTGCAAAAAAGTAGGGTGTGAAAAAAGTATCAGTTCTTATCGCCGCTCGCAACGAAGCGGACAATATCGTCGCCTGTTTGCAGTCTGTGGCAGCGTTGAGTTATCCACCAGAACACCTGCAAATCCTCATCGGCAATGATGCTTCGGAAGACGAGACGGGGGCGTTGGTGCAGGAGTTTATTCGGGACAAACCTCATTTTGAACTTGTTAACATTACCCCCGCTCCTGATTCAGGCGGTGCATCGACCCTGAAAGGAAAAACCAATGCGTTGGCTCAACTGACGCAACGGGCGCAGGGAGAATTTCTGTTTTTTACGGATGCCGATATTGAAGTACCAGAGAAGTGGATTGAAAACATGCTTTCGCACTTCAAACCCGACGTGGGCATCGTAACGGGTATCACAGCCATAAAAGGCGGAGGCTTTTTGGGGCTGATGCAAGCCATTGAATGGTTGTATTATCTTGCATTGATGCGTTTATTTTCCCTTTTTGGGGTCCCCATTACGGCAATGGGCAACAACATGGCCGTAAGTCGTAAAGCTTTTCAGGCCGTGGGAGGGTACGAAAAAGTAGGTTTTTCAATCACCGAAGACTACGCTCTTTTTCACGCTATCGTGATTAAAGGTTTTAAATTTGTCCAACTATTTGACCGCCGCGTCCTGACCCTTTCCCAACCGATTCCGACCTTTTCTCAACTATTGATTCAACGAAAACGCTGGATGTACGGCGCCATGACCCTGCCTTGGGGGCAACGTATCGGGGTGTATGTCAATGCATTATTCCTTCCTTTTATAGTGCTTTTAGGCATTTTTGTACCCAAAGCCGCCCTTGTTATTTTATTCTTATACGTTCTGTGGGTCTGTACTTGGCTGGTCAGTATCTTAAATTGGCTACAACAACCACACTTTTTTATCGGCGTCCCTTTTTTCTGGTTTTACCACCTCTTGATGAACTTTGTGATGCTGATTAATTTTTATCTACGAAAAAACACCGTCTGGAAAGGACGACAATATTAAGAAACAGAAAAACCGAAAAGTGTTTGTTTTCAAAGCACTTCATCTTTCTCAATTCACGACTCATGATAGAAACCCACGCTCATATTTACGACGAAGTTTTTAATGAAGACCGCACCCAAATGCTTGACCGTGCTTTTGCGGCGGGAATTACCCAAATCTGGATGCCCAATTGTGACCACACGACCATCGACGGCATGATGGCATTGGCAGAGCAGTACCCAAATGTATGTTTGCCCATGATGGGGCTGCATCCTACGTATGTCAAAGACGATTTTCAAAAAGAACTATACATCGTAGAAGATTGGCTCAATAAAGCAGCCCAGCAACAACTCCTTCCCCAAACAGAAGCAGGGTTGGGAAGGGGGTTTGTAGCCATTGGCGAGATTGGTATGGACTTGTACTGGGATAAAACCTTTGTCGAGCAGCAAAAAGAAGCGTTTTTGGTTCAATGCCATCTGGCCCTCAAACACAATCTTTGGATTGACATTCACAGTCGCAGTGCTTTTTGGGAAGTCGTTGAGTTGATTGAGCAAGTGGGAAATCCACTGCTGAAAGGAATTTTCCACTGTTTTACAGGAACCCTTGAAGAGGCACAAAAAGCGATTGAATTGGGCTTCAAACTAGGAATTGGGGGCGTGGCTACCTTCAAAAACGGTGGCCTAGACAAGGTTTTGCCTTACATAGACGTAGAACATATTGTGCTCGAAACTGATTGCCCTTATTTAGCGCCCGTACCGTACCGTGGCAAGCGCAACGAAGTTGCGTACATTCCGATTATTGCGCAGAAAGTCGCTGACTTAATGCAAATTACGGTCGAAGAACTTGCCCGCATCACAACGCAAAACGCGGCCCAACTGTCATATTAAACATCACATCGTTCAAAACGATTTCTTTATCATCAACACTTCTCAACCATGCCAGCATATAAATCAGTCACCATCAATCCCGTTTTACCCAACCGTCCGCGCGCTTCCGTATTGGTGATATACACGGGTGGAACACTCGGAATGGTCTTTGAAAAAGGCCAACTCGTCCCCTTTGATTTTGAACAAATTCTAGACAAGCTCCCCGAAATCAAGCGGTTAGACTTCGAGATTACGTTCACGAGTTTGGAAGAAATCATGGATTCATCTAATATGCGCCCCGATGTGTGGATGGACTTGGCGCGGTTGATTCAGCGTCATTATGATTCTTACGACAGTTTTGTGATTCTACACGGCACCGATACGATGGCTTATACCGCTTCGGCGTTGAGTTTTATGCTCCAAAACCTCAGCAAGCCAGTTATCCTGACAGGCGCACAATTGCCCATCGGAATTGCCCGGACCGACGCCCGCGAAAACATCATTACAGCCTTGGAAATCGCGGCAGCACAGTGGGAAGGTCGCCCGTTGGTGCCCGAAGTATGCATTTATTTTCAAAATTATCTGCTGCGTGGCAACCGCGCCAAGAAAAAAGAGACTTCCCAATTTAATGCTTTTCGCTCCGAAAATTACCCCGCCTTGGCCGAAGTCGGCGTGACGATTGAGTACAATTACCCTTACATCGCACCGTATCGTCCAGAACTGCCTTTTCGGGTCCAGCTGCCTTTGGATGAAAATGTGACTATTCTAAAGTTATTTCCAGGTATCACCCAAAATGTACTTCGTTCTATACTGAATATCAACGGATTGCGCGGAGTGGTACTGGAGACTTTCGGTGCTGGCAATGCCCCCACCCTCCCCTGGTTTTTGTACGAACTAAAAGAAGCCACAGAGCGCGGCGTGGTCATTATGAATGTGTCGCAGTGCGACGGCGGACGCGTGATGCAGGGACGCTACCAAACCAGTACGTGGTTTCAGAAAATCGGCGTTGTAGGCGGTGGTGATATCACCACCGAAGCTGCCATCACCAAAATGATGAGCATTTTGGCGCGGGAAAGCGATGTGGCGCGCATCCGCGAAGAGTTGGCAAAGCCTTTGGCGGGCGAAATGAGCTTGTTGTGATTTAGTATCGTGGCGGTGTAAAACCTTCTTTCCAAAACTAAATGATAAATTTTTAGTTATGTAAAGTTGAATCAGCCATTCACAGCAAGACTATGAAAACAATACTTTTTGCCGCTCTATTCCTATTTTTAATCAGCAACATTACTTTTTCTCAAAATGTCGATGCGATTTTGGGCGATTGGTTTAACGCCGAAAAAGACGGTAAAATCCGAATTTACAAATCAGGGAATCTTTATTTCGGAAAACTGATTTGGGGAAAAGAACTCTACGAAGCCGACGGCAAAACATCCCGAAAAGATGCCAACAACACCAACGCTTTATTGAAGGGACGACCATTATTAAACCTGCCCATTCTGGAACAATTTGAATTCTACCAAAATGAATGGCGAAATGGAAAAGTGTACGACCCCAAAAGCGGCAAAACCTACGACGGTTTTCTGAAACTAAAAGACGGAAAGTTAGAAATCAGGGGATACGTAGGCATTGCGGCATTTGGCAAAACTACGGTTTGGACCAAAGCCCAATAATGCTGCCCTCCGTTTTTATTTACCCATCCAGCGCTTAAAATCCGTGGCCCGCTCTCTGCTTACCAGCACTTCATCGTCGGTGTTTGGCTTGAGAATTAGCTTCAGTTTATTGTTAAAATAAGGATGAACCTGCTGCACCGTGTTGATGTGAACGATGTATTGACGATTGGCCCGAAAAAAGTGGGCGGGGTCAAGCATCGCCTCTAGTTCATCTAACGGGTAATCTAGCGAAAACTTTTGATTGTGAACGGTTTTAAACAAACTGACGCCTTCTTCGGAATAAAAATAGGCAATATCGCTCACCTCAACAGGCACCCATTGTTGCAGGTGTTTCACCAAAAAACGCCGCCGATAATCCGCTGGCTGAATGTGTTGACGGAGTTGCTGCACCAACGCATCAATGTCTACCCCACTGCTGGTTTCATTTTTTCCAGCCAATGCTCCGTTTTGATTATGATGCGTTCGTTTGTACTTCTCCAAACTCGCTTCTAGCTCATGCCGCTTGATGGGTTTGAGCAAATAATCAATACTGTTGACTTTAAAAGCGCGCAAAGCGTATTCATCGTACGAAGTCGTAAAAATGACGGGAGCACTCACGCTGGTTTGTTCAAATATCTCAAAACTCTGCCCGTCGGCCAGCTCTATATCCATTAAAATCAAATCAGGCCGCGCCGCTGACTCGTTCGAGTGAGCATTCAACCAAGCCACTGACGCCCTTACACTGGCGCAGGTTCCTACGATTTGGATACTTTCATCCAAATCCAACAACAATTTTGACAATTTTCGAACGGCCAGTTCCTCGTCTTCGATAATTAAAATTTTCATAGTGAGCAAAGATTAATGGGTTAAAAATCGACCATAATCGTCTATTTTTCAAGAATTGAGTTTTTAAAACGGTACAAAAGGGCTTTGAGTCGTCAATTATATCTTATCAAAGGCAACCTAACCGAGAACTGACTTTCATTTTCAAGAATGGTCGGAACAGTCTGCCCCAACATTTTATATTTGGTCAGGATATTATTGAGCCCCAGGCCATTTGAGTGTATTTTGGTATTTTTTCGCTGTAAGTTGTTGGTAATCACCAATTGATTGTCGGAGTTCGTAAAAATCGAAATAGAAAGCGGCTGTTCGGGCAAAATAATGTTGTGCTTAACGGCATTTTCTACCAACAATTGCAACGTCAGAGGAGGTAGCAAAAATGCTTCGTGAACAGAATCGACATGAATAGTAATCTTTAACCCTGCTCCGTAGCGCGTTTTGAGCAAATGTGTATACGAATGAATAAAATCCAGTTCAGCCCCCAAAGTGGTGAGATTCTGCTCATTGCTCCGCAATAAATAACGATACACCGTGCTCAATTCTTCCAGAAAAAGGGAGGCTTGCGGTGGGTCTTCCTCAATGAGGGTTCCGAGAGCGTTCAGGCTATTGAACAAAAAATGCGGGTTTACTTGCTGCTTTAACGCTTCCAATTGGCTTTGAAGATTGGTTTTCTCCAGTGCTTCTTTTTCACGCTCTGATTGCTGAAGTCGGTTTTTTATTTCTCGGGATTCGACAGCAAAGAAAAGCGCCTCATACACCGGCAAAAAAAGTAGAAACATAATGGCTGCCTTTACAAAATCGACTCCATAAAACCACAGTGAAAGACGATGATTGTTGATTGTAAATGTGACATAGTGTTGGATCATAGAATCATCCAGCGTTTGATAAATAAGCCAGTGCCTTGCAATACCCGTCAGCCAAAGCACCAGCGTAGTCCCGAGCATCCCCGTCAAAAACGTTAAAACAAGCCGTTTTATAATCTGGCTACCCAGAGGATACTGTTCTCTAAACTTAAAAATAACAAAACGATTGAGGTGCCAAGTAGCCACAATAGAAGTCATTGTAAGCATCAACCGCCCGGCAACCGTCCAACTGAATGGCATTTGGAGGTAATTATTGACAGATACGCTCATCAGCATCAACAATGTGATGCCAATGATACGTAGCCATCTGTCATTCAATCGGGTCAATCTTGTAGTTGTTTTGATTGAAAATACCTTCTTTTTGCCTTTCCTGCCAGCGGCAAACGACTCCAAATTTTCAGATTTCGAGGAGCTCGTTTATAGCGCTTTCCAAGTCATGATGGCTTTAATCACAAAACCATCTTCTTCAACTTCTACCTGCGCTTTCAGGGTTTTAGAGGAAGCCTCGATGACTTTCAACTCCGAAATATCGGTATTGTCGACGCCATCCACAATACGCAACATTTTAGTCTGTTCATCATACGTCCAGCTACCTGTGTTTCCCTGCCCAGGGCTGTCATCATCGCAACGCTTGGCGCCGTTATCGCCCGACAATCTGCCACCCTTTTCAAAAATCATGACGTTGTCTTTTTCGCAGTCTGGCAAAAAAACCATCAAATCAGGATCCACTTTTCCATCCCCGTCAAAGTCGACCGCGGGATCCATGATAAAGGAGGAAAGTACCATTCGTTTACCCACAAAAGGGAGGCCATCTGCGGGCTCGCTTTCGATTTCATTTTTTTTGCACCCTGCAAGGGTCATCAACAGAATGGCCATTGTGGCCGCAATAAAAGAGTTAATTCGTTTCATGGCTTACTTTTTTGTTTTTTTAAAGTGGTTGTATGAATGTGCCGTGAGAGAAATAACTTAATGCGATAAACGACGCAAAAAAATACTGCCCTTCGACAACGCAAAGATGGCGCTTGTCGAAGGGCAGTAGCAACTGGCAGCTCGCTGAAGTGTAATTTCCTGCCTATGAATCGGAATAAAGCAGGCTTAGAAAGTGGCGTTTATTTTAGATTAACGGTCTCAACTTGTAGTCCTTGTTCCAGTAAATACGCTTCCCATTCATCAATGAGGTTCTTTTTCAGAACACGTGGAAACTTATTTTGTCCGCCCATTTTACCCCTTTTGGCCATCCAACCCAAAAAAGTAGCCGAAGGCAAAACCGTCACAAAGACATCTTTTAAGGCATGCCGCCGCTCCACAATGTAATCATCATTGAGCACTTTGAGGTGGCCATCAATCTTATCGCGCAGGGCATCGGCGTCAACTTCGTCGTCGGTGCCGATATACCATTGGTGCGCAAAAAGCGAATCGTGGCGAATGCCCGCTACCGTAAATTCTTTCACGGTGATTCCCAACTCTTCGGCGCTCAGCTCCACTGCCTTGTTCATGTTTTCGACGGAAAGGTGCTCTCCGCAAAGGCTCAAATAATGCTTTGTACGCCCCGTAATGGTAATTTCAGCGCGTTGTTTGTTGGCAAACTTAATCGTGTCGCCAATCAGGTAGCGCCACGCTCCTGAGCAGGTGGAAATCAGCAGGGCGTAGTCTACGCCTTCTTCCACTTCATCAATCATCAGGGTTTGCGGATTGGGGACAAGTTCTCCGTCTTCGGTAAAATTTTTCTCGTTGAAAGGTACAAATTCGTAGAAAATGCCATTGTCGAGTACCAAACGCATCCCATCAGCATGCGGACGATTTTGGAAAGCAATGAAACCTTCTGATGCCAGATACGTATCAATGTAGATAAGCGGTCGGCCGAGGAGTTTTTCAAAACCAGCGCGATAAGGTTCAAAAGAAACCCCACCGTGGCCAAAAACGCTGAGGTTTGGCCAGATTTCGTGGATATTTTTAAGCTTGTAGCGTTCAATGATTTTCTCCATGATAATTTGGAGCCAAGCCGGAACACCCGCCATAAAACCAATGTCCCAGTTGGGGGCTTCTTCCACGATTTTTTCCAGCTTCCGGCTCCAGTCACGCTCGCGGGCAATCTCAGGCCCAGGTTTATAATATCGCTCAAACCAAAAAGGAATATTGGCCGCATTGATGCCACTCACATCTCCCTGAAAACGCCCTTCGTCAATAGAGCTCAGGTCGGTGCTGCCGCCAATCATCAAGAAGCCTTTTTCGTAAAGGTCACTCGGCAATTCTTCGTACCGCCCCAATGATAGGATTTGACGAATACTCGTGCGCTGAAACGATTTGGTCATGGCTTTGGTAACGGGGATGAACTTCGACGCCGCCTCCGACGTACCCGAGCTCAACGCAAAGTATTTGACCCGCCCGGGCCAGCATACATTTTTTTCTCCTTCATGTGCCTTATGCCACCATTCACGGAAAATTTTTTCGTAATTATGAACGGGAACGAACTGTTTGTATTTTTCGTAAAACGTATTGCCTTCGTCAAAAACGGCGGTATTAAGTATTTCTTCAAAATTATACTTTTCACCGAACTGCGTATAACGCGCCTTTGCAAGAAGCTTGCTCAACGTTTTTCGCTGCACTTTTGCGTGATTGTTTTTCTCACGCTGAATGCTTACGGTCAGCTTTAGTCCTCCTTTTAACAAGTTTCCTAAAAGTGCCATGCTAGCAGGTTTTTTTAAATGATTGTTGATTTTTCATAAGCTGAAAGGTCTATTTTCGAGAGAGTTTTTAAGATGATGCGGCAAAGATTCAATTACCTTTCTGCCTCTAACTTTCTATTTCTTCCAACTGCCACTGTTTCATTAACTCAACCGTTTGATAGGCAGTCATATCATACTGACAAGGCACTACTGCGGCGTAGTTATTGGCCAGTGCCCACTCGTCGGTATCCTCCATACCTTCATCATAATTGACAAATTTTCCCGCCATCCAAAAATAACTACGCCCGTGCGGGTCTTTTCTTTTCTCAAACTCTTCCTCCCATTTTCCGTTGGTTTGGCGGCAAATGCGCGTTCCTTTCAGTGGCTCATCAGATTTTTTTGGAAAATTCACATTAAGGGCCACCCCTTTGGGTAATCCATTCTCCAAAACGGCCTTTGCAATCTGCAAAATGTAGGGTTTAGCGTGCGAAAAATCAGCATTCGGAGCAAAATCGCATAGCGAAAATCCGATAGCTGGAATCCCTTCAATAGCCGCTTCGATGGCCGCTGACATCGTACCAGAATACAAGATACTAATAGAGCTGTTGGACCCGTGGTTGATACCACTCACTACCAGGTCGGGAGTACGGTCTTTTAACACATAATGCTTGCCCAATTTTACACAATCGGCTGGCGTACCGCTGCATTCGTAGGCCCTTACATCTTTAAAAATCTCCGTTGCATGAAGCCGCAATGGCTCCCCAATCGTAATCGCATGCCCCATCCCCGATTGGGGGCTGTCGGGGGCCACCACGACGACGTCGCCCAACTCTTGCATTAACTCTACTAACGTCCTGATTCCTAACGATGTAATGCCATCGTCATTACTAACTAATATTAGCGGTTTTGGAGGATACATAATGGGTTATTTCTCATTTTAGGCGGGCAAAGTTACAGACAAATCGCCAGATTTTCACTTTTGATTTTCACCATCGCATTACCACAGTCATTCTATCGAGAAAGCACTAAAATAAACGAGATTCAACGACAATTATTCTACTGAATGACTGGTCTTTATGCGTCCATCGGCCAGAATCGCCTTTTTAGTTATTCGTATCCATTTTTAAAAACAATGAACCCACCTTTTTCGAAACTAACTTCCACAAATTCATTCTCCATTTTCTCCAGCACAGCCCCTTTTTTCTCCTTTACAAAGTGTGTTTTGAAGGGCAATTTAAGGCGCGCCATACCGCCTTTTTCTGATTTTAAAATGACTTCGTCCACCAAGCCGCCCGAGCGTTTTCCGCTGACCAACACGGCACCTTCAGCCCGTAGTTCTTTAAACGAAACGTCTTTCCAATCGGCAGGTACGGCGGGAAACACTTCAATAAAACCCGCATAGCTTTGCACCAGCATCTCCTGTACTCCCGCCGCAAACGCAAAATTTCCCTCCAGTGTAAACGGTCGGTAGGTAAACTTAGACAAGCCCGATTTCGTTTGGTCGCCGTTGGCATGAAAGGAGTTGGGTAAGCAAAACGCCGTCGCAAAAGTGCGTAACGTTTTGGCCGCGCCTGTGCCATCTTTGGCGCGCGCTTTCAGGCTACCCAACCACGCATACGAGTAGCCACACCACCAATCTGGCCCAATTTTATCGAGCAAAGCGAGGCTATTTTTGATAATATTTTGATCGTTCTCTCCGTTTTCCCAGCGAATTTCCCCCAAAGGATGAATGGCCATCACGTGCGAAAAATGCCGGTGTGATTGATTATAGGGCAACGACGGTGCGAATTTCAATTCGGCGTTTTCAGAAAGGGCATAAGGAGCAAACTGGCCGAAAATATCCCGCCAATGCGCAGCTTCCTGCGGTAGTTTCAATTCTGCCGCCAACTCAGCGGCTTTGCTAAACGTAAAACGCATGAGCGACAAATCATAGTTCGTATTCTCAGAAAACCAAGCAGTTACCCGATTGTCATTGATTTCTGGACTCGAACTGATGGGAAGCTGGCGGTGTCCCTGTGCGTTCAGAAACGTATTTTTCTCCAAGAATGTCGCCACCTCTTTGAACCACGGATAGGCCCTTTTTTGCAAGAAATCACGGTCCATACTATAGCGCCATTGCAGGTAATAATGCTGCGCCAGCCACGAAGAGACTGTCGGCGAAAACGAGTACTGAATCCATCCGCCCATCGGTACCCCCGTGAGCGTGGTCACGCCAGGAACATTGATTCCCTCACTTTGGTAAAACCATTTGGTATACTCACGGTACGCGGGGCGATTTTGGTCGAGGTGGTCAAGGTAGCCGAGGGTTTCTTCCAAATGATTGGCGGTATAGCCAGGCCAATAACTTAACTGCGTATTCAAATCATGGTGAAAATCGCCTTTCCACGGTGGCAATCGGCCGTTATCGGCCGTCCAAACTGCTTGCAATGAAATCGGCGGTGCCCCCCGACGGGCCGTGCTGCCAAATTTATACTGTTCCAGATAATACTGTTTTTCCAACACGGCATCTGGCAACTCAACACTCGATTTAGCCCAGAAATTTTTCCACCAAGACAAGTGTGTTAGGACCGCTTTTTCAAAGGGGACTACTTTAGCGGTCAATGTATTGGCGGCTGGTTTAGGCTTGTTGGGATAATGCGCCGAAATCGCCCAAACCCCTTCCCATACATCGGCACCGAGCGGTTTCCAGCGTACACTTACTTCGTACTCGAACCCACCCCAGCCTTTTTGGCGATAGGTATAGGCGTTTCCCTGTTGAATCACTTTTCCCTGTTGGTAGCCCAACCGCGCCAAATCATCTCCCGCTACCGACCCACCAGCTGTTTTGTCTACTTCTCCTTCATATTTTGGAGTTAATAAACTGATTTTTAAATCTTTCACACCTTCCACCCGAAAATAACCTAGCAGCGAGGAAGCATGAACAAAAGAGGTAAGTTTGGCCCCGTTGGCCCATTTTACTTCGGCGATGGCTTTTTGTATATCCACCCGAGCGGAGCTTACTTCGCCCCAAGTTTGGCTTTCTATTTCCAATGCAGCGCCCGGAATCTTGCTCGGAGCAGGCTCCCGTTCATACGGTACATCGCCGTATTGCTGTACAGCGGCGTAGTTGTTTTTCTTGATTTGCTCCTGTACCCATGCATACGTAAACTCGGGCTTTTTCATGCCTTCCATCGGGCGTAAATCCCACAGTTCAGCGTGGTCGAGAGAGAAGCGTAGATTATTGCCTTTTTGCCAAATCAACTCTCCAATAAAACCATTCCCCAACGGCAGTGCTTCGTCCCAACGCGTTGGGAGTTTGTCAAAAATCAAGTCGTGTTTGGCTGCAACTTGGGCAACGGCTACTTCGGTCAACCCTAAGAAGATGCCCAAAAATAGGCAGAGAAGGCGTTTTAACATGGCGAGTTGTTTTGTATTAAAAGGAACTGACACATTCTTACTTAGTACGAAGATATTCGATTATTTCAGGCAATTGAAAAAGAAAGTAACAGAAAACCGTTTTTTGCTGCCATCATGGTATAAAATAAAGTTGCCGAGAAACCCAATATTTGGCTGATACGCTGAGTTTTGAGAACCTGACTCGGCGTTTAGATGTTGCGTATTCACAAGTTGTAAATTGTTTTTAGGTGCTCAAATTCAAAGGCCTTAACCGAAACGATAAAAGTATAAATTTTACCAAAAATCGTGTAACAACTCCCCCACCTAAGCACTGTACCTTTGTACCGTCAAATCAACAATAGCATGGAAACGCTCACGATAGAGAACCAACAAAAAATAACGATTCCTGTGACGGGAATGACCTGTGCGGCTTGTGCGAGCAGCGTCGAAAACGTCCTCAACAAACAGGAAGGGGTATTGGAATGTGCCGTCAACTTTGCCAACGAAACGGCTCAAATCACTTTCAATTCCGCCCAAACTTCCCCCGAAGCCCTCAAAAAATCGGTGCAGGCCGTGGGATATGACTTGATTTTGGATACCGCCAATGCCCAAGTAAAGCAAGCTGAATTAAAAACAGCCCACGTACAATCACTCAAAAACAATGTGGTTTGGGCGAGTATCCTAACCGCTCCCGTGGTGGTTATCGGCATGTTTTTTATGGAAATGCCCTACGCCAATTGGATTATGCTGACCCTGACCACGCCCGTATTGGCCCTGTTTGGCAAAAGTTTTTTTATTAACGCCTGGAAACAAGCTCGCCACGGGCAATCCAACATGGATACGCTCGTGGCGTTAAGCACCGGAATCGCCTACCTATTCAGCCTTTTTAACACCATATACCCCGAATTTTGGCACAGCCGGGGGCTTCACCCGCACGTCTATTTTGAGGCGGCGGCCGTTGTGATTGTGTTTATTATGTTGGGGAAATTGCTCGAAGAAAAAGCCAAAGCCAATACCTCCTCGGCCATCAAAAAGCTGATGGGCCTACAACCGCATACGGTATGGATTATTGAAAACGGCGAAGAAAAAGAAGTGGAATTGGCCCAAGTCCGCATCGGTGACCGCATCATTGTCAAGCCCGGCGACAAGATTGCCGTGGATGGAAAAGTACTTTCGGGCACCTCGTTTGTGGATGAAAGTATGCTTTCTGGCGAGCCTATTCCGGTTGAGAAAACCAAAGGAGCCAAAGTCTTTGCTGGAACGGTCAATCAACAGGGCAGTTTCCGATTTATTGCAGAGAAAATCGGCGGTGAAACCCTATTGGCGGGCATCATCCAGATGGTCCAAAATGCCCAAGGAAGCAAAGCTCCGATTCAAAAGTTGACCGACAAAATCGCGGGTATTTTTGTCCCGATTGTCATTGGCATTGCCATTCTGACGTTTTTGGCTTGGTTCATTTTAGGAGGCCAAAATGCCCTGTCGCAAGGCTTACTGGCGGCAGTTACGGTCCTAGTCATTGCCTGTCCGTGTGCGCTGGGATTGGCTACCCCAACGGCCATCATGGTGGGCGTGGGCAAAGGCGCTGAAAACGGAATTCTCATCAAAGATGCCGAAAGTCTGGAACTGGCCCATCGGGTGAATGCCATCATTTTGGACAAAACGGGCACCATTACGGAAGGGAAACCTACGCTTACCGACAGTTTTTGGGTGGAAAACCATGAAACTCAAAAAAGCATTTTGCTCGCCATCGAAAGTCAATCGGCTCATCCACTGGCCGAAGCCGTGGTGAATCATTTGAAAATGGAGGGTGTCAAAACGCGCTTGGTGCAGCAGTTTGAAAACGTAACGGGTCGGGGGGTAAAAGCGACCGTCGATGGAGAAAATTATTACGTCGGCAGCCCCGTATGGATGACCGAGCGACAACTATCTCTGTCGGAATCGCCCATTGAAAAGTGGCAATTGGAGGCAAAAACAGTCATTGTTTTTGCCAACGAAACCAAGGTAATCGCCGCCTTTGGCATTACTGACCCCATCAAAGAAACATCGGCCAAAGCCATTGAAGAACTTCAAAATCAAGGAATTGAGGTTTATATGTTGACTGGCGACAATGCCCATACGGCACAACTAGTAGCGAAGCAAGTGGGAATCAACCATTTTAAAGCCCAAGTGCTCCCCTCCGACAAAGCCGCTTTTGTGGAAGAATTACAACGAACGGGCAAAGTGGTAGCCATGGTCGGCGACGGCATCAACGACTCCCACGCGCTAGCCATGGCCGATGTGAGCATTGCCATGGGTCGAGGTTCAGATATTGCCATGGACGTGGCTAAAATGACGCTTATCTCTGGCGATTTGCACAAAATTGCGCAGGCCATTCGCCTTTCTAAATGGACGGTAGCGGCCATTCATCAAAATCTGTTTTGGGCGTTTATTTACAACCTTATCGGAATTCCGCTGGCCGCTGGCGTGTTATACCCACTCAACGGCTTCTTGCTCAATCCGATGATTGCGGGCGCGGCCATGGCGCTGAGTTCGGTGTCGGTGGTAGGAAACAGTCTGAGACTTAAATTAAAGCAATTATAATCAAGAAGTAAGAATTAAAAGGCATGAAATAAGAAACCAGAAGTACACAGAAAACAAACCTCTTATTTCTTACCTCTTACATCCATAAAAATCATACAATCATCAATTATTCAAATCATGGAAACCTTACAATTCAAAACCAATATCAATTGCGGAGGCTGCGTAGCAAAAGTAACTCCTTTCTTGAATCAACTCGAAAACGTAGAGGCGTGGAAAGTTGACACCAACAATCCCGAAAAAATCCTGACTGTATCGGGCGAAGATCTAACCTGCGAACTCATCCAAACCGCCATTCAGAAGGCTGGGTTTGAAGCCGCCGAAGTATAGCAATATAATATATTATGAAGACAAAATCGGAGAATGGAACACGTTCATTCTCCGATTTTCTATTTTTAAGCTTACCGCCTGCACTCCCCTCCTCTCCAGAGCATCAGCTTGATTTTGGGCCATCACCTAGGCAAATTTTTATTTTTTGTGCATTTTCGACAAAATTGTCCCAGATTTATACGCCTCTGGTAGTACTTTACAGGCATTCTCTTCTTTAAATAAAAATACAAACGCTTTTCAAGGCCCAACCAAACACCGCCTAATCAGTCGCAAATATGCATTTACGTCTATTTTTACTTTTATTGATTCCATTCTGGGGAAATGCCCAAGCCCCCAAAGAAACCGTGGTTTTCCAAAACGGACAAAACGGCTACAAATGTTACCGTATTCCAGCCATTGTCAAAGCCCCCAACGGCCACTTATTGGCTTTTGCCGAAGCGAGGCGCAACAACTGCGGGGATTTTGGCGATGTTGAAATTGTCATGAAACGCAGCACCGACAACGGCGCGACGTGGGGGAATTTGCAAGTCGTGGCCGATAACGGCAACGACCAAGCAGGCAATCAAGCCCCCGTTTTTGACTTGACAGATAAGCGGTTCCCCCAAGGTCGGTTGTTTTTGTTTTACAATACGGGCATCGCCCACGAGCAGGAAGTCCGCGAGGGGAAAGCCATTCGGGAAGTGTGGTATAAGACCAGCACCAATGGCGGACAAACTTGGTCGGAGCCCGTCAATATCACAACGCAGGTTTCCAAACCCAATAAACCTAGCGTAAATCCTGCCTACAATTTCAAAGAAGACTGGCGCTCATACGCCAATACCCCAGGCCACGGTCTGCAAATTCAAAAAGGAAAGTACAAAGGCCGACTTTTTATTCCCGCCAATCACTCTGCAGGGCCGCCTCAAAAAGAGTCCCGGGATTATGTGGCCCACGCTTTTTACAGCGACGACCACGGAAAAACTTTTAAAATTTCACCCAACGTAGCCTACGCCAGCAGTAACGAGGCCATCGCCGCCGAAACTTCGGATGGAAGTTTGGTTTTCAATTGCCGCAACCAGTCAGGAGATGCCAAGTACCGGATTCAGGCCTTTACCAAAAACGCGGGAGAAACTTGGGACGACGTAAAAATCATGACTGACCTACCCGACCCCATTTGCCAAGGAAGCATGATTGATTTTCAGCCCCAAAAAGGGCAAAAAGTATTGATTTTTTCCAACAACAACAGCCAAACCCAACGCGATAAACTGACCGTTCGCGTCAGCTATGATGATGGCAAAAGCTGGTCGGCAGGCAAAGAAATTTACGGTGCCGCCAAGGCATATGAAGACCCGTCGGCGTATTCGGATTTGGTGGTGCAGCAGAATAATGCCCTTGGCGTGTTGTACGAAAAAAATGACTATACACAGATCGTTTATGCTTCCTTTAGTTACGAATGGCTGATAAAATAACGTCGGCTAGGTTTCAAACCGCAGACGCGCAGTCCTCGCCGACGTTGGCACAAAACCGCTGCATACCTTTGCACCATTCTTTGAGCCCTTTGTGGTAAATATTCTTTTATTGTTCTTTATGATATGAAAAAGACCATCCTTCCTCTCTTTCTCTTTATGTGCCTGTTGGGTACTGGCTTTTTGTCTTTCAAACCCAAAGACAAGCGCCCCAACATCATCATTCTGTTTTCGGACGACCACGCGCTGCAAGGCATAAGTGCCTACGGCAGCCCATATATCAAAACGCCCAACATCGATCGATTGGCCAAGGAAGGTGCTTTGTACCAAAATATGTTTTGCACCAATTCTCTTTGCGCACCGAGCCGTGCCACGCTGCTGACGGGTAAATTTAGCCACAAAAATGGCCACCGAGACAACTCAACCCAGTTTGACGCGGGTCAGAGCATGTACCCTAAATACCTCCAAGCGGCTGGTTATCAAACGAGTTGGATTGGCAAATGGCATTTACAGGCCACACCGCAGTATTTTGATTATTGGTCGGTGGTACCAGGTCAAGGGGCGTATTACAATCCTGACTTTCATGAAATGGGCGGCAAAACCGTTCGTCACGAAGGGTACGCCACCGACGTTATCACCAATAAAGCACTCAAATGGCTGAGCAGCGACCGCGATGACTCAAAGCCTTTTTGTCTGGTCATCGGCCACAAATGCCCACACCGCAATTGGCTACCCGACACGGGCGATTTGCGGGCGTTTGACAATGTCAAATTTCAATTGCCCAAAACATTTTACGACACTTACGAAGGCCGTATCGCCGCCAAACGTCAGGACATGACCGTGACCAAAACCATGCGCCTGAAGGAAGATTTGAAAGTAGGTGCCGAAAATGATGAGTTTGTAAAGCGTATGAATCCCGCCCAGCGCAAGGCGTGGTTGGCGTATTATGACCAAGTGACGGACGACTTTAAGAAACAAAACTTAACGGGCCGTGCCCTCGACGAATGGAAATACCAGCGTTATATGCAGGATTATTTGGGCACACTCCGCTCACTTGACCGCAACGTGGGCCGAGTGTTAGATTATCTGGACAAAACGGGTTTGGCCGAGAACACCTTAGTGATTTATTCTTCCGACCAAGGCTTTTATTTGGGCGAACACGGTTGGTTTGACAAGCGCTTTATGTACGAAGAATCTCACCACATGCCGATGCTGATACGCTACCCAAAGCGCATCAAACCAGGGACAATCGACCGCGCCATTCACAACAACACCGATTTTGCGCCCACAATTTTGCAGGAAGCAGGCATCACTGTTCCGAAAGACATGCAAGGACAATCATTTTTCAGCAAAACGCCCCGAAAATCAACCTATTACCACTATTACGAATACCCCGCCGAGCACAGTGTACAAGCGCACTTCGGCATCCGTACCGACCGCTACAAGCTGATTCGCTTCTACAATGACGGTGAATATTGGGAACTTTACGACCTCAAAACGGACCCGGACGAACTCAAAAATCAGTACGGCAATCCCGCCTACAAAGCCATTCAAAAACAGTTATTGATTGATTTAAAGAAGGTTATTAATCAATATGAAGACACGGAAGCCAGGGAAATTTTAAGGAAGGAAGGGATTTGAAAAGAATGACGAGCGGTCCACCGCCGCAGTTTTGAATGACGAAATACGAATGATTGTGGGCATATCCTAAGTCTGTATCTCATAGAATATATACAAATACTTTAGGTGGAGACCCAGACCTCGGTGAAGAAGTGAGCCTATGCCCATCCGGAGTAAATAAATCACTGCGTTATTGAACCCTGATTAACTGAACGCCCAGCACCGGACGACCATCGGCCGTAATGCCCTGTATTACAACGCGCAACGTCCGCACTACGTCTGACAGCGGAAAACGCAGCTGACTGCGCCCCTGACTGTCGGTTTGCATGATTGGTTTCCAGTATAGAACATCCCGATAATCGACAGGGCCAGAAATGCTACCAGCGGTTACCTCCGCATCGTAACGTGGTACATAAAATTCGCGCTGCACCGACGGATAACCAACGAATTGAATCGACATCATTCCCGGCTCGGATTTCGCGCTTCCCTGCATAGACCGTTTGCTTTTTGAGTAAAAAGCAATGACACCATTTCCCCCCCGAACCCCGTATGTACCGGCAGTACCGGCATTTTTCAGCACTTCGACACGTTCAATATCTCCTGCATTAAAGTACAGTAAAGCAGTTCCGTCTGGGTCCTGAATGGGCACACCATCCATCAAATACAAGGGCTGCATACCACTTTTGAAACTATTCACACCCCGTATAAATACCTTATAGCTACGCGCTTGCATGGCCCCTTCCCGTTTAACGGTCACGCCCGTCAATCGCCCCTGAATCATTTCGTACAGATTTTGGTAAACCGGCGATTTGTCATCAACTATAAGAACGGCATCAGCCGCATTGTGCAAACTGCGCTGTTGAATATCTTCCGGTCTTTCTTCGTATTTACGCGCTCGAACCGTCACTTCCTGCAAGACTTGAACCGTTTTGTCGCGGTAAAAATCGGCGTTTGCTTCCTGCCGAATTCGAGCCGTTTCCAGTTGGGCCCTGAGCGTCGACCAATTTGGGGCCGCAGTTTTATAACCGGATTCCCATTGTTTGCCGGGTACTTCCAAGACTGGAAAGGCTTCTTTGGCAGAAAGTTTTTTTGATTGTCCATCCGTGATTTGTACCATTAACTGTAGGGTATCGGCAAGGGCCATTCCCCCCAGACGAAAGCGCCCCTGTTGGTCAGCACCTGCCGAAACTGCTAAGGATTTCCCAGGGTCTGTCGATACCACGATGATCTGCGCGCCGGGTATGGGTTGATTTTTCGCATTTAAAATGCGGCCCATGAGCGACACACCGCCAGACTGTTCCGTTTCGGGCGTACCGCTGATACGTCGCCAGCCCTGCGTCAGCAGCAGGTCGTCCAGCGCTTGACGGGTTTCGGCAGAGGGATTCTTCAGGTATTGATTGGGGTTTTCGATACGTCCCCGAAGCTCTCCCGTCAGCAACAAGTGTGTGTGCATGGTAGCTTCAGCGGTATCATCAAACACTTGATTGGCATCGGTAATTGACGCTGATAAAGCAGCCTGTACAGGTAATCCATTATCATTCAGATTTACACTCAGGATGGCCTGCTCGCGAGGCTGATACCGATTTTTGTTAAAACTCATCAGTACACGTACCGGCGCAATGAATTCGGGCACAAATACCAATCTTTCGGCTTGAGGCTTGGCCGTGGCATCATAAAGGGTGATCTGTGCAAGGCCCGGCAACCAGGTCATCATGGGCAAGCTTATCTTCGCCACCCCGTTTTGCAGGAGAATTTTCCGCTGTTCAATGACATGACCGCGCTGTTGAATCAGGATATATACAGAGTCGGTATCGGCCCGGTTAGTGCTCATTATGATCAACGCCAAACGGGTTGTATCACTGATTGCATCGGCTGAAAGCAACAGCCCTTCGGTTTCGGGTTTGGGCAAAGGAACATGTTGCGGCCGGTTGTTATACGTTAAGTCGGCGTAATACGTTCGTTGCGCCTTTGGCTCCATCGACACGCTGGTCATCCCCTGCTGATTGGTCTTGAAATGAACGATTTCAACTCCCAAGTCATCGACAATACGTCCCGCAATGGACAAGCCATGCCCATTGGGCTGTACAATTTTTACGCCCAAACGCGCCGGAAATCCCGAAATCCAGCGCCCGCCTTCCGGCAAAATCTGAACGTCTAATGGCTGAGGAACAGAATCACTGAGCACTGATAAGTTATTCCGAAGCAGATTATGGATAGTCACAGACCGCTCGAAAGCCGGGCGTCGCTGGGCGTCATCTTCATCGGTATAGGCGCGTAGGTGATACGTTCCCGTCATGAGGGTATCCGACAGGCGAAAATTGCCTTCTCCACGTCCGTCAACGATACGCACCCATTGGTGCTGCACCAATTTCCCTGTTGACGTAAGCAGGTCGACATGCATGGCCGTTTCGCCACCGGCTCGCCGATAATTAACCGCGTCGAGTAAGTAAGTACTCATCCAGAGCCGATCTCCGGTGGCGTAAAAGGGTTTATCGATGTGCACAAACAATGTGGGAGCCGACAACTTGAATCGCTCGTTGAAGGCCGCAGCGAGATGTCCTATGCAGGAGTCAGGTGGCGCAAGTTTTCCCTGTATCGCCAACGGGCCGTTTGTCAATGACTCCTTTTCATCCCCTTCGGGTTTCCAATCGGCGGGCAACAGCGTCGATAGCCGGTCATTACCCATCGAGCCTTTGACTAACATACCTTCAGGCATCGTAATAACCCCATCGACGGTCATTTGTATCTGACCGCCGGGCAAGTTCATTTCCGTATATGCGTAAGGAGCATCGGGATAGGGCGAGAAACCCGAGGACGCATGCTTATAGAATACGATCAGTTTCATGGGCGAAACCAATCGGCGTTCGGTCGATAATCGACCGGGCTGAATCAATGTAGAAACCTTAATGGGAACCAAACGTTTGTAGTCGCTAACCGCAGCGGCCAACGTAATTGACCGCTGTTCCAGGGGTATCATTTTGGTAACATCTTCCTGATAAACCAGAAAGCCCGCCTGCTCGAACGTATTATCAATGAGGCTGGCCATTAAATGTCGAATAGATCCGTGATAGGCAGTCAGCTGGTTACGTCGAAAGCGATTAGCCTGCCGTTCGCTTTCGGGTTTTAGTTCTTCAAAACGGGCAGTGCCCGCAGAATAAACCTTTCCTGACGCAGCAGCATCGAAATGTTGCAAATCATAAACCAATCGATACCCCAGCGCCTGATTATCAATAATTAACGGCTCAGTAGCCGTCGCATACAGATGATCGTTATCTTCATTAAAATTCAGAACATCACTGTTTACAAGCAGACACTGTCCACCAAATGGTTCGCCGAAAAATTGCTTTTTAAACTGACGTAAATATTGCTCCCGGCGCTTCGGATTACCCCTTACTATCACGGTTTCCAGCGTTTGTTCACTTGTTTTCAGCCGAAAATCGTTTTTTTGGGGAGACGAATTCTCAAATCGGAAGGTGCGTTTGTCAGGCTGATAACCGACATACGAAGCAACAACCTCAACCGTACCAAGTGGAATTCCGACAAGGGTATACGCACCTTTTTCGTCGGTAACAGCCCCTCGCGTGCTTCCATTAACATATACATTGGCAAATGGCATGGGTTTTCCCGTCGTGGCATCTACTACGTAGCCGGTCAGAACGGCTGTCGTTTGCCCATAAGACAGCATGGTTGATTCCAAAAGTAGAACGACACTTATCCAAGCGATTAAGAACGAGCAACGCATAGTTATTATGCTACTGTATATCAGCAAAATACTTAACAAATTTAGAATTTATTTTTGGTCATTGAAATGGTTTCCGGAAATTGTACTTTTTGCTTTTCTCTCGTTTCGAAGCTCTCCATTTGATGAGCCTGTTCAGGCGTTAAATAGATACAACTGTACCGACGACCTGGTATGCTTCACGGTTTTGAATAGTTTATTGCCAAGATCTGTATTCAATTCATAAAAAAAGCGCTGAGCCGCAAAGAAAACCTCTGCTCCTCAGCGCCTTTATGTGATTCTATATTTTTACGCTTCTTCTTTCTTCATCGACTTTTTGAAGCTTTTCAATCCCTGCAATGGCGTATAATGGTCGCTCTTTTTGGGGTAGTAGCCGGTGCCGTTATAGACGCGCTTGTTGGGGCTGCATTTACATTCTTCGGAGCAGGCTCCTTCCATTTTCCAGCCGCATTCTTCGCACATTGGTACGTGGATGTTGCAGTCGTTGTTGGCGCAGTTGACCATACGGTCGGAGGCCGTACCGCACACGTAGCATTTCGAGATCACTTTAGGGTTTACGTGATTGACATCCACCGTAAGGCGATTGTCGAACACGTAGCATTTTCCTTCAAAGTCTTCGCCACCTGCTTCCAAACCATATTTGATGATGCCGCCGTGGAGTTGGTATACATTATCAAAGCCCTGATCTAAAAGATACGCGCTGGCTTTTTCGCACTTGATACCGCCCGTACAATAGGTTACGATTTTTTTGCCTTGCCCTTTGAGATGCTCAATTTCCTTGATGTGTTCGGGGAGTTCGCGCAGGTTTTCCATATCAAACGTGATGGCACCTTTAAATTTCCCGACGCTGTGCTCGTAGTTGGAGCGCATATCAATTACCACCAAATCAGGGTCTTCTTGCAACATCTGCTTAAATTCGGCGGGCTCTAAGTGCGTTCCCGTTTGTTTCAATGGGTCAACGGGCAGGTCTGAATTAACAATTTCTTCTTTCAGCCGCACGTGTAGTTTCTGAAACGCGTGCGCTTCATGGTATTCCACTTTAAAGTCAATCGTGGCAAAACGTGGGTCTTCTTTCACCCATTTCATATAGGCTTCACAATCGGCCACCAACCCCGACACGGTTCCGTTGAGCCCTTCGGGAGCGATGATGATACGTCCAAGCAAATTATTATTTACGCAAAACTCGTGCTGCGCATCACGATACGCCTCGGCATCTTCGATGGGCACGTATTGATAATACAAAAGGACACTGTAAGGCTTCATCACAAAAAAACGGTTGTTTGTTACGCAAACGGCTGGACATTTGCTCTTTTTCAATCAGTTAAAAGAAAATTTGACCAGATAAGTTTCCTGCAAAAATACAAATTTATAACCAGTCAATAATTGACAACGGTCATATACGGCAGAAAAAGCGCAAAATCTCTTTATCTTCGCAGACTTTTCGTATATTTCTACGTCTCAAACAGCAAATCTCATACCCCAAATATATTACTACTAACGGTTAACTTTTTTACTTCAATGCACATTGCAATTACCGGAAACATTGGTGCGGGCAAAACCACACTAGCGCGTAAACTATCAGAACATTACAAGTGGGGCGTATTGTACGAAGCCGTAGAAGGCAATCCTTACTTAGCCGATTTTTACGAAGATATGGCCCGTTGGTCTTTCAATCTACAGGTTTTCTTCCTCAACAGTCGCTTTTCGCAGGCCCAAAAAATCCGCTCCATGCACTACCAAACCGTAGTACAAGACCGGACGATTTATGAAGATGCGTTCATCTTTGCCAAAAACTTGGCCGACTCCAAGTTGATGGAAGAGCGCGACTACCAAAATTACCTGATGCTGTACGAAACGATGATAAACGCCATCAAAGCCCCCGATTTGATTGTGTATCTACAGGCAGATCTACCCAAACTCCGCAGCCAAATTCAAAAACGTGGCCGCGATTTCGAGCAAAGCATTTCTGACGAATACTTGTTGAATCTAAATGAGTTATACGAAAACTTTGCCCACAGTTATCTGGACGGGACTTTATTGACCATCAATGTCAACAGCCTTGATTTTGAAAACCAACCCGAAGATTTTGACTTCATTGTTCAGCAAATGAACAAGGCTTTGGGGTATCGGTAGAAGAAGTCAGAAGTCAGAAGTCAGAAGTCAGAAGTCAGAAGTCAGAAGTCAGAAGTCAGAAGTCAGAAGTCAGAAGTCAGAAGTCAGAAAAGGGAGCGTTCGGCTCCCTTTTCTGTTTTTATTAAACTGTAAATCTGACTTAGAAATCAGCGTCGAAGCTCAGTTGTTGTACTTCTCTTTCTTTGCTGGAGTTTTTCACGCCAGCTTTCTGGTATTCGCCCACTTTCTTCTCGAAGAAATTGGTTTTTCCCTGAAGCGAAATCATGTCCATAAAATCAAACGGATTGACCGCATTATAGACTTTTTGCAAGCCTAGCGACAACAACAAGTGATCGGCCACGAATTCGATGTACTCGTTCATCAATTTAGAATTCATTCCAATCAACGACACTGGCAACGATTCGGTCACAAATTCCTGCTCAATGGCTACCGCATCCTTGATTAAGCTGTACACCGTTTCCTCAGGCAACTTATTGACAATGTGGTCGGTATAGAGCAAGCAAGCAAAGTCGCGGTGCAAGCCTTCGTCACGCGAGATAAGCTCGTTGGAAAATGAAAGCCCTTTCATCAAACCGCGTTTTTTCAACCAGAAAATAGAGCAGAATGAACCCGAGAAGAAAATCCCTTCAACGGCCGCAAAAGCTATGAGGCGCTCAGCAAATGTGCCGTTGCCAATCCAACGCAATGCCCATTCGGCTTTTTTCTGCACGCAAGGAATGGTTTCAATGGCCCGCAACATACGGTCTTTTTCGGTTGGGTCTTTGATGTAGGTATCTATCAACAAAGAATAGGTTTCGGAGTGGATATTTTCCATGGCAATCTGAAATCCATAGAAACACTTCGCTTCGGCGTACTGAACTTCTTTCAGAAAATTAACGGCCAAATTCTCGTTCACAATTCCATCTGATGCCGCGAAGAATGCCAATACGTGCGAAATGAAGTGGCGCTCACCATCATTGAGTTTTTCCCAATCCTGCAAATCAGAGGCAAGATCAATCTCTTCTGCCGTCCAAAAGGCCGCTTCGTGGTTTTTATAAAATTGCCAAATGTCGTGGTGCTTAATCGGAAAAAGCACAAAACGGTGGGGGTCTTCAACCAATAACGGCTCTTCAGAAGCATCTAATAAATTTGACATACAATAGGTCTTTTAAAAAAGTGTGTAAAAAAAATTAATTATCAATGAATACTCAACTCCGCGTCTTAGTTCGACGTAACAAATTTATTAACTTTGGTGCTCAGGCAATTATGCTTTCGAGATTTATTGAGAATATTCCTATTATGCATTTTACAACTCAAAGGTTATCAATACATTCATCAAATAAATTCTTTTTTTTTTACCATTGATACGTATAAAGGTTATCCGTTGATGGTCATTGTTGGGGTATTACACCACATTTATCTTTTCCCAAATCGGCCGCTTTGCACCACAGAATATCCTTTGTCAATTTTTAATATAACCCGCGATAGTAACTTTAGTTTCATTCATCTTGTTAAAAAAATCACAACTTTTCGATCATATTATATATTGCCTTTAGACATCTAAGAAATATCAAAGACATGATTAACCTTTGCCATTTATGACCCTCAACCCTTGGTATATCCTTCAAAATGAGTCAGAAGCCGACTCTCCTTCTTTGCTGATTTATAAAGAACGCGTTCAGCAAAATATCCTAAAAATGATTGCCATTGCGGGAAGTGCCGACCGACTTTATACCCACGTAAAAACCAACAAAATGCCCGAAATCGTGAAAATGATGCTGGAAGCGGGTATTTCCAAGTTTAAATGCGCCACCATTGCCGAAGCTGAAATGGCCGCGATAGCAGGTGCCAAACACCTCATTATTGCCCACCAATTGGTCGGGCCAAAAATTGAACGATTGGTTGCGCTGTGTCAAAAATATCCCGACGTATTTTTTGCGTCTCTCATTGATACGGAAGCCGTAGCCAATGACCACAATCGGGTTTTTGAAAAATATGGCCTTATCAGTAACATTTTTGTAGACGTCAATAGCGGCATGGACCGCTCAGGGCACCCGCTCGACGACACTATTTTTTCGTTATACAAACACCTATACGAACTGTCAAACCTCAAATGCCACGGCTTGCACGTCTACGACGGGCACCTGCGAACGCCTGATTTTGAAACACGTAAACACGAAGTTGAAACGGGCTTTGTGGACGTTCAGCATTTTATAGAATCCATTGAGGAGGCAGGCTTACCCAAGCCCATTATCATCGCGGGCGGTACTCCTACCTTTACTTCGCACGCGTTGCACAACGAAATCTATTGCAGTCCTGGCACGTGCGTATTGTGGGATTGGGGCTACGGCGACAAACTCCCCGAACAACCTTTTGAGTACGCAGCCTTGGTCTTGACCCGGGTGATTTCAAAACCTAAAAAGGGAATTATTACCATTGATATGGGGCATAAAGCGGTAGCCGCCGAAAACCCCATTGATAAACGGATTCGTTTTCTAAATTTGGAAAACTATGAGTTTTTCGGCCAAAGTGAAGAGCATGGTGTGATCCAAGTCAGCGATTGGGAAGGGATAAAAGTAGGTGATGTTTTGTACGGAGTTCCGTATCACGTTTGCCCCACCGTCAACCTCTATGACGAAGCCTACGTCGTCGAAAATCAGTCTATTACCGATACTTGGCAGGTATTGGGTAGAAAAAGAAAAATTACGGTTTAAAAAAACACGCAAAGTCGCTAAGATGCAAAGCGTGAATCTCTTTGCGTCCTAGCGCCTTTGCGTGACCCGCCGTAGCGGTGATTAAACTGACTACGCCACAAAAATCTCCTGCGTGGGTTGTTCTGAGCCCGGAATAATCGGGAGGGTTACTTGCAAAATTCCGTTATGATATTCCGCTTTAATCGCGGCCGAATCAATCGTTTCGTCGACAAAGAAACTACGCTCAAACGACGCTTTTTTAAATTCGGTCCGAATCCAGTTTTTGTTTTGGTCGGTTTCTTCTTTTGCTTGATACGAAACAGTCAACTCATTGCCTTTCAGACTGATTTTGAAATCATCCTTGGCGCGGTCGGGCGCAATGACGAAAATTTCATAGCTGCTGTCAGTTTTCAGCACATTGACGGGGACACGAAAAGCGCCGCCTCCAAACGGTCGGCCAAATCGCTTCCCTGAGTGGCCGTATCCCATTCCAGGATGCCCATGGCCACATCTTCCTTGGTGATGCATATTGTTGTTATTTAGTTGATTACTGATTTTTTTTGAGGTTCGGCCTGAGGCTTTTCAGGGCCTTGGTGACCGTGTTTATGCCAACGGCTTTCGCATTTTTGATGGCCTTCAGCATGATGACGATGGCCTCGCCAAGGATGATAATGCCCGACGGTAATGCGCAAACTTGCGGCGGTAATGAGCGCGACTGTCACGCCCAAGACCCATTTGGTTCTTCGGTTCATGTTGGTTCCGTAATTTTAGGGGATGTTTAGATTTTGATGGTCGGGCGTTGAAACTCGTCTTTCAAACCTTCTTTTCGGTACTGCGCCGTTACGTCTTCATAGGGCGCGAAATGGGTTTGGTATTGTTTCCAATAACGGCGGCGACGCCCGGCAAATAAACGGAAAAGCAACCCCGCAAAAAGGAAAAACAAAAAGGCCTTCAACAATAAAAAGGGAAGGATAAATAAGAACAGTCCACCCAAAAGACCCGCAATAATCACTCTCGAAACTTGTGTTAACATAGCTGTAATTGGTTTATTATAATTCGTTTAAAAGCGTACAAGTTGCTGTACAAGAAGGATGACGAATGAAATCAAAAATTACTTTAAAGAATGTGGAGAAATTTTTGATTTTTTTTGAATTGGCCCAGACAGAGGCAGACGGGACCACGCGGGCGGCGCTACTTTTACATTTAACATTTATTATTTTTCAGCTTTTCCGTTGGCTCATTTTGGGCGGAGGCAAGCCCCGCCCCTACTTTTGGCATCGTTTGCGCCATTCTTCTTTCAATTTGGCGCGTTCTTCGTCAGTCATGTTCCGCCATTTTTCTCGCCACGCGCCTCCTCCCTGAAAACGATTCTCCTGGTTCCACCGGTGATTTCCTCCCATGGGGCCGCGTCCAAAATTCCCGAATAAAATGCGGCACAAAACAAGCAGCCCCACCGCCTGCCAAAAAGAAATCATTCCTACCCCCAGCAAAGGCGGCAAAATAGCATTCCAAAGCCATTTTACAACCCCTCCCAATGCCAGAGCCGCTACCGCTGCAAAAAAGGGAAATAGCCAAAAGCGAGGTCTGTAGTTACGTGGTCTGTTCATATTCTTACTAGTTATCAATCAAATTCATCATTTAGATTCAAAACATTTATCCGCCATCCGTCAAATCCTGATACAGGCTTTCGAGACGTTGGCGCAGGTGCTGAACGGCATAGCGTTTACGAGAAATCAATGTTTTGATGTTTTCGCCCGTACGGTCCGCAATCTGCTGAAAGGTTTCGTCCTCCAACTCGTTCCAAATAAACACCTGCCGTTGATTTTCGGGCAGTTCGTCGAGGGCGTCAAACAATTGTTGCCAAAAGATTTCCCGCAAATATTCCGTTTCGGGCGTACCATCGTCGGCGAGTAACAAATCTTTAAAATAGATTTCACCCTCATCGTCTTCGTAGCCGTAGTCTTCCAGCCGTTCGGGTCGCTGCTTACGGTAGCCGTCAACAATACGGTTTCGGGCCACCCGATACAACCAACTTCCGACTTGCTCAATGGCTTCTACTTCTGGTTGACTGCTCAACTGATACCATACATCCTGCAAAATATCCTCGGCATCTTCGTCGCTGCTCACGCGCTGCCGAATAAAGCCGAACAATTGCTTGCTGTACTTTTTGATGGTTTGTACGATATTGGATTTTTGTGATGCCAAAGTCAAGAATAAATGCTTTTCAAGGTAGACGTATCACGGCAAAAATTACTTTATTTGAACCAAATATTTTTTTTGATACTCCCTACAAACTAGTCCCCTGAATATTTATTTACGAAAACCTTGTTGAAATCTTAGGGTGTTGTTCTACGTTATTATCTTTGTAGTGTACAATTTTTTCTAAACATCAACCTAAATTCCTATGACAGTTACGATTGATTCTTTTCCTTGGCTTAAATTCTATCCGCCGGGAATGGCTTACGAAGTTATTCCTGAGGTTTATCCATCCCTTTTGGAGATGATGGAAGAGGGCTTTACCAAATATGCTTCCAAACCTGCGTATGCTTGCATGGGCAAGCAAATTAGCTACGCACAACTTGATAAAATGTCGAATGATTTTGCCGCCTATTTGCAAGAGGTCGGACTAAAAAAAGGCGACAGAATTGCCATTCAAATGCCTAACGTTCTTCAATATCCCGTAGCGATGTTTGGGGCATTGCGGGCGGGGCTTACCATTGTCAACACCAACCCGCTCTACACGCCCCGCGAGATGGAGCATCAATTCAAAGATTCGGGCGCCAAGGCCATTGTTATTTTGGCCAACTTTGCCGATAAACTCGAAACAGTCCTTCCTACCACCCAAATTCAGCACGTGTTTGTGACCCAAATTGGCGATATGCTGGGCTTCCCCAAAAAGCAGATTGTTAATTTTGTGGTTAAGAACGTCAAAAAAATGGTTCCTGCGTACCACCTTCCTAAGGCGGTTTCATTTATGGATGCCGTGGAGCAGGGCGCTTCTATGTCGTACACAAAACCTGCCGTAAATCAGTTGGATTTGGCATTTATTCAGTACACAGGCGGCACAACGGGCGTTTCGAAAGGGGCCATGCTAACCCACCGTAATATCATATCCAACGTAGAAGCCAACTGCATCTATCTGGGGCCCTTGCTCGATACGATTCCCGAAGGGCAGCCTAATGTTCTTGTGGCCGCGTTGCCTTTGTATCACGTCTATGCCTTGACTTGTAATGCCCTTTCTGCCCTCAAAAACGGCGGCATGAACCTCCTCATTACCAATCCACGCGATATGGAGGCCTTTATTAAAGAGCTAAAAAAATACCAAGTGACGGTTTTTACGGGACTCAATACCCTTTATAATGGGCTGATGAACCACCCGAAATTTGGCGAGATTGATTTCAGTCAATTGAAAGTTACTTCAGCAGGCGGAATGGCTCTCCAAAAGGTAGTGGCCGAGCGTTGGTATAAACTAACTGGCAATCTACCGACCGAAGGCTACGGTCTTTCCGAGACCTCTCCCGTATTGTCGGCCAATCCACTCGACCCCAAGCTGAACCGCATCGGCACCATCGGCATCCCTTTCCCAAGCACCGAAATGCGAATTTTGAGAGAAGACGACACCTGGGCTGATGTAGGTGAATCGGGAGAAATCTGCGCCTTTGGCCCACAGGTAATGCCCGGGTACTACAACCGTCCTGACGAAACTGCCAAGGTGATGTTTACCGACCCCATCGATGGCCGTCAGTGGTTCAAGACGGGCGATGTCGGCATTATGGATTCCGACGGTTATTTCAAAATCGTTGACCGAAAGAAAGACATGGTATTGGTTTCGGGTTTTAATGTGTATCCCAACGAAATAGAAGATGTGGTGGCTCAGTGCCCAGGGGTATTGGAAGTAGCCTGCGTGGGTGTTCCCGACGAAAAAACCAGCGAAGCCGTTAAAATATTCGTGGTCAAAAAAGATGAAAGCCTTACCAAAGAGCAAATTATGGCATTTTGCCGCCAGAATCTGACCGCTTACAAATGCCCCAAACACATTGAATTCAGACAAGAACTCCCCAAAACCAACGTGGGCAAAATCCTCCGCCGCGCCTTACGCGATGAATCCGTAAAATAAGACAGTCGAGCCGCCTCATCGGCGGCTCGACGTTTGTTTTTAATGTCAACAAAAATGCCTTCATTCTTCTCCAAACGCGACCTTCATTTCAATTTATACGAACTACTCAAGGTTGAGCAACTCACGAGTTACGACTATTTTCAGGACCATGACCGACAATCTTTTGACATGGTTTTGGACGCGGCCGAGCAGATTGCCAACAAGATGCTCCACCCCCTCCTGACCGAGATGGACCGCAAAGAGCCACAATTGATGGACGGGACTATTCGTGTACACGAAGGAATGAAAGCGATTACCAAACGTTTTGGCGAAGATGGCTGGATCAATGCCACGTTCAGCTATGATGAAGGTGGGCAGCAGCTACCCGTTACGGTTCAAAACGCCGCCGCATTTATTTTTCAGGCCGCCAATTATTCGGCCAGTGTGTATCCTTTTCTGACCACGGGAGCGGCCAATTTGATTCGCAGCTTTGGTTCTAAAGAACTTATTGAACAATATACGCCGCTCATGTACAGCGGACGTTGGCAGGGCACTATGGCGCTCACCGAGCCCAACGCGGGCAGCTCCCTTTCCGACATCAGCACTGCTGCTGAGCCTACCAACGAAGAAGGTGTATATAAAATCACCGGTCAAAAAATCTTTATTTCCTGCGGTGACCACGACGCCTGCGAAAACATCGTACATCTTTTATTGGCTAAAATCAAAGGTGGGCCTGCTGGCACCAAAGGGATTTCTTTGTTTGTGGTTCCAAAAAAACGAATTACCGAAAATGGACTTACCCTTAACGGGGTAACTACCGCTGGCGTTTATCACAAAATGGGCTACAAGGGAGCGCCCATTGCTCACCTGATGTTTGGCTCAGACGAAACTTGCTTGGGCTATCTGGTGGGGGAACCGCACAAAGGGCTCAATTACATGTTTCAAATGATGAATGAAGCCCGCGTGGGCGTGGGCATGAACGCCACCGCTATCGGTACTGCCGCGTATTATGCATCGTTGGCTTACGCCAAAGAACGCCCGCAGGGCCGCCCCATCACCGCCAAAGACCCAACCCAACCCCAAACTCTCATCGTTCACCACGCGGATGTAAAACGAATGCTGCTGTTTCAAAAATCGGTGGTAGAAGGTGCGCTTTCTCTGTTACTGCAATGCGGATTATGGGCCGATTTGGCCCACGTAAGCGAAGAAGACACCAAAGAGCGTGCGGAGCTGTTGCTTGATTTGTTAACGCCTGTTGCCAAATCGTACCCTTCAGAAATGTGTTGCCAGACCACGAGTGCGGCAGTGCAGATTTTAGGCGGCGCGGGCTACACCACCGACTTTCCCGTAGAACAATATTACCGTGAAGCACGCATCCATCCCATCCACGAAGGCACAACGGGCATCCACGGCTTGGATTTATTGGGCCGAAAATTAACCCTCCACGGAGGCAAGGGATTGCAATATCTGACGGAGGAAATACAGGAAACGATAACACAGGCCAAACAGTCCGCAAATCCGCAGTTACTTGATTTAGCGACAAGATTGGAAGCGGCTTTGGAGCGTGTTCAAACCGTTACAACCTGGCTCCTGAATCTTTCCAAACAGGATAAGGAATTATTTCTGGCCGACGCCACCCTTTACTTAGATTTTTTTGGAATCGTGACGATTGCTTGGCAGTGGTTAAAACAAGCCATTCAGGCTCAGAAGGGACTAATTACAGCTAATTCGGAAGAAAATCGCAATTTTTACCAAGGAAAACTAGCCACCGCAAATTACTTTTTTGATTATGAGCTAGTCAAAACTTCCTCTCTGGCAGTGCGTCTAACAAGTCATACCAAGGGGACGGTTGAAATGCAGCCCGACTGGTTTTAATCTTCAATACTAGAACCCGAATAAAATTAAAAAAGCCGTGCAGAATGTCCGCTCGGCTTTTTGACTTTACTCAACGTTATGAAAAACTCTTTTTAGAAAAACTTAATTAGACATAAAAGTCATATTATTTTGGTTTTTCTATTCTGGGTATATTTTGTATCTCTTTTTAGAGGGAATTAACAATTTCTTAACTCTTTAACAAGTACGCAAAGTTAGCATTTTCGTCGAAATGCTATTCTTTTTTTTATAAATTCTTATAAAATAAATATTTAAGCCTCAATCTGTTACCTTTCTGGAATAAAAGTATAGCATTAATAATTTTCATTCAGTGCTTTTAATAATATAACTTTTTTTTGATAAAATTAGTATTATTGATGTCGAAAAAATAAAAAAACAAAATATTCTACTTTATTTTTTCATTTTTAGGGATTATCTATTTTTAATAAGAGACATAAAAAAAATGACCAAGCGGTATAGCCTGGTCATTCCTACATCAATCTCAATTAATAAAATTAACCCACCAATTCTTCCTCTAATACTTCTTCAACAGAGGTAAATTTAAGACCAAAAGCGTCAGCAACGGCCTTATAGACCACTTTACCGTTTACAACATTTAAGCCTTTCTTCAAATCTTCGTTCAGAGTACATGCTTTTTGCCATCCTTTATTGGCCAATTGAATGGCGTAAGGCAGAGTGGCATTGGTCAACGCCAAGGTCGAGGTGTAAGGCACGGCTCCTGGCATGTTGGCAACGCAGTAATGCACAATTCCATCTATCTCATAAATCGGATCTTCGTGGGTCGTAGGCTTGCAGGTTTCGATACATCCACCTTGGTCTACGGCTACGTCCACCAATACCGTTCCTTTTTTCATCAATTTTAACATATCGCGCGTCACCAAGTGAGGTGCTTTGGCGCCAGGAATTAATACGGCTCCTACAATCAAATCAGCACTTTTTACCAAATCACGGATATTATATTCGTTTGACATCACCGTGTCCACATTGGCAGGAAGAATATCTTCCAAATAACGCAGACGGTTCAAATTAATGTCAACAATAGTTACGTTAGCACCCAATCCAGCCGCCATTTTGGCCGATTGCGCACCTACGATACCACCGCCAAGTACTAATACATTGGCTGGTTTAACTCCCGCAACACCGCCCAATAAAATACCGCGTCCACCCATGGGTTTTTCGAGGTATTTGGCTCCTTCTTGAATCGCCATACGTCCCGCTACTTCCGACATCGGCACCAATAAAGGCAACGAACGGTCAACTTTTTCGACAGTTTCGTACGCCAAGCACACCGAGTTGCTTTTCAGCATGGCATGCGTCAGTTCTTCCGATGAGGCAAAGTGAAAGTAGGTAAACAGCAATTGGTTTTCTTTGATAAGGCCATATTCAGATGCAATAGGCTCTTTTACTTTCACAATCATTTCTGCAATTGCGTACACTTCCTCAATCGTGCCCAAAATCGTGGCACCTACGGCTTCGTACTCACTGTCCTCAAAACCGCTTCCTTGCCCAGCCGTAGCTTGTACATATACTTTGTGGCCATTTTTACGAAATTCTGCTGCTCCTGCGGGCGTTAAGGCCACGCGGTTTTCGTTGTTTTTGATTTCCTTTGGTACGCCGATGATCATAGTAGTAATAGGCTTAATGTTCAGAAATTTATTGCGTTTAAGTCTTGGCTGGAATACGATACAAAATTACGTGAAAGAAAAATATTTCCTGTTATTCAATAATAAATAAGAAAATATTTCTTATTTTTAAGAATAAAAATAATTTATTACTGTTTGGCCCTGATTTAAAGGTTACGAAACGAAAAAAATTCGGACAAGCGTCAAAATGAAAAATGTAGCACCCAAAAACGACTGAATCAGATGTACTTAGACGAAACCGACTACCGTATTTTGCAGTTGTTACAAACAAACGCGCAATTGACCATTAAGGAGATTGCCGCCGAAATCAATCTATCCATCACGCCCGTCCACGACCGCATCAAAAAACTCGAACGTGAAGGCGTCATTGAAAAATACGTGACAATTTTAAATAAAAAACGCCTTGGTAAAGGGCTTACGGTATTTTGTAACGTAACGCTTGATAAACAGCAGCGGGAGAATTTTCAAGAATTCAGCGAGGCCATGCTTCAAATGCCCGAAGTCGTGGAATGTTGCGTGGTGTCGGGCACGTTTGATTATCTCATTAAAATCATTGCTACGGATGTGGAGAGTTATCACAATTTTTATCAGGAAAAACTCGCCACCCTCAAAGCGATTTCACACATAAGCAGTTTCTTTGTGATGTCGGAAGTAAAAAGTACAACGTCGTTACCAATATAAATCAGGAGTGAGAAGCGGCCGCCGCTGCGGTCAGTAGCAAGGGTCGAGAATAGTAGTACACACTGCTTTCTTCTCTCCTGACTTCTCGCTTCTCATTCCTCACTTCTAACAAAAATATGCTTCTTCAACCGATCAACAATATTGCCGAGATGTGCGCCCGCAAAGGCGTCAAAAACGTGGTTATCTCGCCCGGTTCACGGAGTGCGGCCCTCACCTTGGCCTTTGCCCGGCATCGTGGTATAAAAACAAAAGTCATCCCCGATGAGCGCGTAGCGGGATTTGTGGGTTTGGGCATGGCCCAATACAGTCACCAAACCGTGGCGCTCGTTTGCACTTCGGGCAGTGCCGCTTACAACTTAGCCCCCGCTGTGGTGGAGGCGTATTTTCAGGAAATTCCGCTATTGGTTTTCACCGCCGACCGCCCCAAAGAATGGATTCATCAGCAAGACGGCCAGACGATTTATCAGAACGAGCTGTACGGTAAACACGTCAAAAAATCGTTTGACTTACCCTCCGACTATACGCATCCAGATGCCAATTGGTACATAGAACGCGTCTTAAATGAAGCAATTAATTTATCACAAACGGTCCCCAAAGGCCCAGTGCATATCAACGTACCCATTCGGGAGCCGTTTTATCCCGTAGCAGACGAAAAAATAACGTACGACCGTCACGTAAAATTGGTCGAGCGACTTGCTACTGAACCAACCCTGAGCACCGATACTTGGCACCAATTACAAAACGAATTTGAGAATGCCAACCGCGTGCTCATCGCTGTAGGGCAATTGCCGCCGGCATCGGCACTTTGGTCGGTTTTGAAAGAATTTAGTGAAGAAATGGGGGTGCCCGTGTTGGGGGATATTATCTCAAATATCCCTGTTAATGAAGCATTTGTACGGCAACACGACGTATTTCTACGCGGCAAAAATGAAGAATTGTTAACGACTCTCCAGCCCGATTTGTTGATTACGGTCGGCGATTCGTTCATTTCTAAAAACTTTAAACTTTTTCTCCGCAACCACTCCCCTGCCCAGCATTGGCACGTTAAAACGACCGAACAGCTTATTGATACGTTTCAAACGCTTACCACGCAAATTCCGGTAGAGCCGTTGTATTTTTTTCAAAAATTATTGGAAGACCTAGATTATCAGCAGTTTGTTCAAAATGATTCGGATGACGACGGACGAGGGGCCTTTCGGGAAGCATGGCTGCAAGCCGACCGACAGGGAAAACGAAGCGTACACCAATTTTTACGGCAAGAAACTCGTTGGAATGAATTTGCGTTGGTAAGCACTATCTTGGAAAACTTACCCGAAAACAGCGTACTGCACCTTGCCAACAGTATGCCAGTGCGTTATGCCAACCTAATTGGGCTTTCGCGCCCCGCCGAGGTGTTTGCCAACCGCGGCACGAGTGGCATTGATGGCTGCACAAGTACGGCGTTGGGGGCCGCATTGATGACCGACAAACCCGTTTTTATCATCACGGGCGACGTGGCTTTTTTCTACGACCGCAACGCTTTATGGCACCCGCACATTCCCCAAAATCTGCGCGTAGTGTTGTTCAACAACGCAGGTGGGAATATCTTCCGGCTCATCGACGGCCCATCGGCACAGCCTGAATTGGAGCAGTATTTCGAAACGCGACACTCTACCACCGCCCACCACACCGCCGAAGATGCTGGATTGGGTTATTATTCCTTAAAAGAAGGCGAAGATTTCAGCACTGTTTGGCATGAATTCATTGCGCCAAACGGGCAAGCCAAATTGCTGGAGGTTTTTACTGACCCAGTGCTCAATGGGGAGGTTTTTGAAGCATATCGACGCATGAGAACTACTTAGGGTCAGCGATTAATGCCTTTCAAATAAGATAAAGTCCCAAACAGCGTGGACTGACTCCCTTTTATTTCTACATTTTCAAATCCCTCAATGGCCAGTAATTGAGGGATTTTGCCTTTTACATTATCATTGGTGGTGTAGAAATTATCAATCACTTGTACCACAAAAAACAAAAACCGCATCAAACCGTTTTCTGCCTTGCCCCAATCGGCAATGTGCAGTTCGCCGTTAGGCTTAAGCACACGCCGTATCTCACGAAAAGCATGATGTTTTTGGTCCGTGGTCAAATGATGAAACACCCAAGAAGACAGCACTTTATCAAAGGAAGCATCAGCAAAAGGAAGCGTTTTGCCGTCAAATTCTTTTAATTGAATTGATGAATTTTTCAATTTTACCTTTTCATTCGCAATAATAAGTATCTGAGGATCAACATCCAATCCAACAATTGTGCAGTCAGGATGTAACTCTTCCATCAAAAGCGTTAGGGTAGCGGTTCCGCAGCCAAAGTCCAAAATAGCTTGCCCTGTCTTTATAGCTGCCTGTTGAATCAACCGCTTTTTGACCTCTATCTCGGGCATGGTCAGCCAGATAAACCAATCGTAGATGGGTGTCAGAAAATGGTATTTTAGGGCGGGGATGTAGTCGGAAGGCATTTGCTGCGTTGGCGATTCTTACTCCACAATCGGCGTTATCTCAATTATTTTATCTGCATTACCGCCGTTGCTGGTACAAAGATACACTTTCCCATTTGGCGCAATGGCAATGTCGCGTAGGCGGCCGAACTGATTTACCAAATACAGATTGGCTGGGCCTTCAACGGTGTTGCCGTCGGCACTTACTTTGAGACTGTACAACGTTTGGTTTTTCAGAGAAACCAACAACAAATGGCCTTTCCAGCGCGGATAGGCGTCATTGTTATAATAGTCCAACCCGCAAAATGCCCAAGTTCCACCCGTTCCAGAGGAGAAAATGGGTTCGATCACAGAGTTGGCGTTACAAAATGTGATTTCAGAAGGGGTATTACAAAAACCTTCCACGTTGGGCCAGCCATAATTGCCCGACTGTTGTATGAGGTTTATTTCGTCTTCAATCCCCGCCCCGTGCGATGAGCAGTATAATTTCCCATTGGCATAGACCAATCCCTGCGGATTTCGGTGTCCTTTACTCCATACCAAACTACCCGCAATGGGGTTATCGGCGGGAACGGAGCCATCTAAGTTCATTCGCAGAATTTTACCATTGAGGTTCGTATCATTCTGAGGCGCACTAAGGTCTTGCGCATCACCCGTGGTGACGAATAATTTCAATTCGGGGGTAATGACCAGTCGGCTGCCGTCGTGGGTGGAATTGCCTAAAATATTCTGTACCAATATCAACGGACTGCCCAAGGTAGCAATGCCGCTGTTGTAGGTAAAACGCACTACTTTTACCCGCATTCCCGAAACGGTATTGTCAATACTGTAGTTGTACGAAACATACACGTAGGGATTATTAGCAAAATCAGGATGCAACACCATACCCAATAAACCACCTTCTCCGTTAGAAAAAACATCTGAAATGGTAATCAAGGTTTGAACGGCGCTCGTTTGCGGATTCACTCGACTGATTTTACCGTCTCTTTCAGTCATCCAAATAAAGTCATCGGGGCCCCAGAGTATTTCCCACGGTATTTGTCGTCCAGTCAGCACTTCTCTCGTCTGTAATTCGGTACATTTGCCCGTAAATGCTTTAAAAACACTCCCCGACTTTGTTTCAAATCCAGGGTTTAACTGTACGTAGTTCTGCGCCTTGAATTGTACACTTGCGTTAGCTTCAATGTCACCCGTACCACTGATATAATTACTTGATTCGTAACGGTATCCTATATTTGAGAGATTGGAGGAAACCGTCACATTGCTGTTGCAAGGGGAAGTGGTCAACCCCACCTGCACAAGCACACTGTTGGAGGCGCCACTCGTCTGCATTCCGCTCGTGCAGGTGGCCGTAAAGCGGGCACTTTGTTTGGGAGAAACGGAAATCGACGCACCTGTTTGTCCAGTAGACCAATTAACCGTTCCTGCACAGCCCGTAGCGGTTAGGGTAACGTTGGAACCATAATTAATAAAAGCACTTGTGGGCGTGACGGAAGGCGGTGTTTGTCCAAATCCATTCAACACAAAAAAGACAGGAATCAAGAAGATGTAAATCGTTTTCATACGCCTGAGTTTTTTTACCCTAAGATACGATTTTAACAGCCGTAAAGTTTTTGGGGTATCAAAGTAAATTCAAGCTTCTGCTTCATTCCTGCCTTTTAATCAAATCAATGACTATAGCTCTAAAAATCAACTTATTAGAAATCCATTGAAACATTAATCCTTTCTGCGAACATATACATTGTTGCTGATGGATTCCAGCCGCAAATCTGGCCCGCCGCCGTTGACGGTTCCTTCCAACAAATAGCCCACAATCGGATTCTTGGCCAACCTAAAAAGTCGTCCTTGCGTGGGAAGCACCAGTTGTGTAAAGGCTTTTAAATCCATTTCAAGAGCATAGACGATTGAGCCAGAAAAACATTACAAAAAAAACGCAACTTTTTTTGTAACCCTGATTTTAGGTACATTTCATTAACCATTTTTTCTTTGGCAAAAAACATTGAAACATTTTTTCCAAATCACTGTAACCTTCTTCCAAACCCGAAGTTACCACGTACAAATCACCTGATAAACCATTCTCTAAACGCTTGAACGCTCTAACGGATAACGCACTTATGCTCCGGGTCAAAGCTGGAGACATCGACAAGATGGGCCTGCTCTTTGAGCGCTACCATCGTCCGTTGTTTGCTTTTTTGTACCACATGACGGGACAAGCCCACGCTTGCGAAGACTTAGTCCAAAATGTGTTTTATAGAATGTTGAAATACCGTCATACGTTCAACGGCGAGGGTGAATTCAGAACGTGGATGTATCATTTGGCGCGCAATATCCTGAATGATTCGTTTCGGCAAACCGAGCGTTGGGGAGGACATCCTTTCGACATCGCCGACCTGACCGATCAATTGGGCGGGGGAATCTCGGCCGATGAACAGCTTGAAAAACAGCAAGAACTGGATGCACTCCACGCGGCACTTGGCAAATTAAGCCCCGAACACCGTGAAGTATTGGTACTGAGTCGGTTTCAGGAATTAAAATACGAAGAAATTGCCGCCATCTTGCATACCACCGAAGGCGCCGTAAAGGTGCGCGTCCACCGGGCCTTGGGGGAGTTAAAAAAAAAATTCTTAAAGATTGAAAATGGAAGCAAAGCTCATGAACTGTGAACACGCAAAAGAACGGCTAACGGGCTGGCTAAATCACCAACTCTCAGCAACCGAACAAAAAGAAATAGAGCAACATTTGGCCGAGTGTGCTGATTGCGAGCAAGAATTTGAAGCCGACCGGCAATTGTGGAAACTGTTGGGAAAAGTATCCGCCACGCCCGAACCGAGCGGAGCCATGCGCGAAGGGTTTTATGCGATGCTGGATACTTTTAAAGAAACTGAAGCTCGAAAAAGCCGCAATTCTTGGCAGTATTTTGCCCAAAAACTCCAACAATTATGGACGCCCCAGCTGGCTCTTCGTGTGGCTTACAGCGCGTTTTTGCTGAGTATAGGGCTATTTGCGGGTTATTGGCTCCACCGGCCGCAGGAAGTAAAAATGGAGGCGCTCACCGCCGAAGTACAGGAAATGCGACAAATGATGATGCTTTCAATGATTGATAACCCTTCGGCAACCGAGCGCCTCAAAGCCGTGAGTTATACCAAGGAAATCAACGAAGTGGACGATAAAGTTCTGAAAGCCCTGTTTACGACCCTCAACAACGACCCCAACATCAATGTGCGTTTGGTAACGTTGGAAGCTTTGGCCGAACTGGCCCACGACCCGCAGGTGCGGGAAGGCTTGGTGCTTTCGCTGTCGCAACAGGAATCACCATTGGTACAAGTGGCCTTGGCCGATGTAATGGTGAAATTACAAGAAAAACGCTCTATTAAAGCGTTTCGGCAAATGCTGCGTCGCGACGATTTGAACGACCTTGTCAAAACCAAAATTCAGCAGACCATCAAAGATTTATCTTAGAAACCAATCATCCATTTTAATAGCTATGAAACATTCCCTTATCCCCTTTTTAGCGGGAGTGGTGCTATCTTGTACCCAAGCACCCGCCCAAACGCAGGAATTCAAAGAGCAAATCGTCAAAGAATATGCGCTCAAAAAAAATGCCGCAAGCAGTACGCTCGCCATTTATAACATCAATGGTTCCATCAATGTGGAAGGCTACGCGGGTGATAAAGTCGTAGTGGAAGTGGCAAAAACGATTTCGGGTAAAACCAAAGAAATACTGGATCAAGGCAAAGAAGAATTCAAGCTGATGTTTGAGCAAAATGAAGACAGCGTCATTGTCTACATTCTTGAACCTTACGATTCACGCCCCAATCGCAACTGGAAAGGCCGAAATGACAACCGCCATATTGAGTACAAATACGATTTAGATTTCACGGTCAAAGTGCCATTTGCCATGAATCTGCACGTTTCGACCGTCAACGGCGGCGATTTATCGGTCAAGGATGTGACAGGAACACTGCATGTGTACAACGTAAACGGAGCCATTGCGCTTATCAACGTCAAAGGTGCCACCGAAGTACGAACCGTTAACGGGAATGTAGAAGCCAATTACACCGCTATTCCTCCTGGAAAATCGGATTACAAAACCCTCAACGGCGACATCAAAATCAGCTACCCCGCCAATCTTTCGGCTGATTGCGAATTCAAGAGTTTCAGAGGAGAATTCTACACTGACTTTCCAGATGTTGAATCTCTTCCCGTCAAAGTCATCAAAAACCAAGAATCCAAAGGCGACAAAAGCACTACCTACAAACTCAACACCGAGACCTCCATCCGAATCGGCAACGGAGGCAAAACCTTCAGATTTGAAACATTTAACGGAAACATATACATTAAAAAGCAATCCTAATAACATGAAAACCACCCACATAAGTATCGCAGTTTTAGCCCTCACAATGACTTACGCAGCTCCATTGGTTGCCCAAAACGAGGTCAAAAATGAAATCAAAGAACAACTGGTCGTTCCGTTGAGCGACCCCAACAAGCCTGGTTCTTTGCGGGTAAGTTTAATCAATGGCTCTATTCATGTGATAGGCTACGCTGGCAAAGAGGTCGTTATTGACGCCATTGCCGAAGCGTATAACGGTAAAAAAACTGAGCACAAAAACGACGAACTCGCCGCAGGAATGAAAAAAATCTCGACCAATGGCGGTATTGATATTACAGCCGAAGAACGCAACAACACCATCAAAGTGACGTCGCAATTCATGAAACGCCCGATGAATCTCACCATCAAAGTACCACAGCAGTTTGGCCTGAAAGTAAGTACAGTCAACAACGGCGACATTTTGATAGAAAACGTGAGCGGGGAATTGGAAATCAACAATGTAAATGGCGCCATCAAGCTCACGAATGTGTCGGGCTCGGCCGTGGCTACCACCGTAAACGGCGGCGTAAAAGCGACTTTCAAAAGTATCAACGCCGAATCGCCAATGGCGTTTACATCTCTCAATGGCAGCGTTGACGTTACGTTTCCACCTTCGGCGAAGTTTGACGTAAAACTCAAATCTGATCGGGGCGAAATTTACAGTGACTTTGACGTAGATGTGGACAAAACCCAACCCAAAGCCAATCGGGTAAGCAAAGACGGGATGTACAAAGTCAGCGTTGATGACTGGATTCAGGGAAAAGTCAACGGTGGCGGCAGTGAAATAATGATGAAAAACATGCACGGCAATATTTACATCCGCAAAGCGAAGTAAATTTGCTTACATTGTCACATCGCGTAACGTCGGCAAGGTCCAAAACCTCGCCGACGTTTTATTTTACGTCTGGCGAGCGATTTTCCCACCCCTCTATCAACGCTTTACCTCCTTTTTTTCTGCACTTCATCTGGGTTTTCGCGCACCTCACATTCATTCGTTTCGGCAGCTCAATTTCATCGTACAATTTTGTATCATCAAAACAGCCAAAAACAGACAACCGTTACGAAGTATTTCTTTCAGTCATGAAAACAGTCCATTTAAACATACCCAGAAGCAACAGGACAACCACACTCATTTTCAGCCTGTTGCTTCTCACCTTGACCTCCTGCACGGTGTTCAAAGGCGAAAAAATGACCAAAACCGAACTGTATTTCGGCCTTTCCAAACCTGATGGCTCCATGATTTCGTCGAATGCATGGCAGGCATTTGCTGACACGGTCATTGCCAAAACTTTTACCGAAGGCTCTACCATCATCGACGGACAGGGCCAATGGTTAGGCCACAATGGCAAGTTGGTTTCTGAGCCTTCCAAGATCTTAATTGTTTTGTCAAAATTGACGCCCGAACGCTCACAACAGATTGAAAGTATCCGCGAAAAGTACAAAAAATACTATCAACAGGAAGCGGTAATGCGCGTCGACGAGCAGTTAAAAGTAGCCTTCTGACAGTATTCAAAATGAAAATTCTCTCATGAAAACCCTCTTTTTCTTTTTTATCTCATCAATCATCCATTTTAACAGCATGGCACAGACAAAAGTAGCGGGCGAATACCGACTAACGGGTATTCATGATATGGCCGCTGGATTTACCTTAACGGAGCAAGGTACGTTTGAATTTTTCTACGTATACGGTGCTGTCGATCGATTTGCCCAAGGTACTTACACCGTGGAGGGTAAAACCATCAAGCTCAAAAGCAGCAAGGAGGCTGGGAAGGATTTTAGTATCACCAAACAAAGTAAAATCGGCAAAGGCTACACCATCAAAGTAATAGCGCCCAATCCGATGTTGGCGCAATACGTAAAAGTGATTGTTTTTAAAGGACAAGAAAAATCAGTGGAGTTTGTAAATAAAAAAGGCGAATTACACCTCAACGACGCGCACATTGACCGTATTTACCTCCAGCATGAGCTGTTTCCAGACATCGCAAGCGAAATAAAATCTGAAACCAACGACAACAACTACTTCGAAGTAGGCCTTAACCCTTCATTGGAGAAAGTGAGTTTTAAAGGTGTTGATTTTACGTTAGACAACGACACGCTTACTTGCTTACCGAATTATTTCATGCCTTTTGAAAACATTCAATTTGTTAAACACTAATAGTCAAACCTTTATAGCCATGTCAAACATCAAAACGAAAATAGACGAATTTGAGGTTATTGACCTTGAAGACAACGGAACCCTGCGTATTTATGTAGAGCACAACACCGAAATGGGCAACCGTGGTGTGCCGGGCATTCAGGTGTGGTATACCATTGCGGGCGGTACTTCCATCGTCAATTTTGAACCCCTTCACGTTGAACGCTGGGCGTATCAGGCCCAAAAACAAAACGTTCAGGAATATCTTATTGTCGACAATTCTTGGACGACCTACGAAGATACCTACATCAAGAACTATTTAATCATTAATGAGAAGCCCAAAGCCCGGGTTGAAGTAAAAGTACGCAGCAAAAAAGCGCCCATCATCCGCGAATACGACCTGCCGTTTTTACTCGAAGACTAGTCCGTCATTTCGTTTTAGAACAACCAAACTCCCAAGCTAACGTTGACTCCTCAACAGTAGCTTGGGAGTTTGGCATTAAATAAAAAAATGCCTTGGAAGCTAATTTACCCCTATTTTTGTTCGTTACTAATGGCAAAGGGTATTTGTACCAACCGTTTTTATTGAATGAATCGACTTCTTTGGTGCTTATTTTTTTTGGCGATTTCTCAGAGTATCTACGCTCAAAGGGCGGGGATATATCAGTTTGAGAAAAATCTGGAAGAAGAATCGGGGCAATTCCCCGCCCTGAAAGTACTGAAAGAAGCAGGTATATTTCAGGAGGACGTGCTGCCAGAGCTCAAAAATGCCAAACGCTCAGTCTACGTATTTGAAAAAAATTACGGGCTTCAATTTGACAACCGAGCCGCAAACGGATTTCTGCGGGATTCGTACACCATCGAAATTTATTTCAAATTTTCGGCACTCGACAGCTGGAAACGCGTCATTGACTTCAAAAACCGCAAGTCTGACAATGGCTGCTACATCTACGACGGCAAACTCAACTTCTATAATTTTGCCTTGGGCACCCGCGCTCCCGTGCGCGCCAACGAATACACGCACTACGTGATTTCGCGCAATGGAAAAACCAAACAACTTAAAATGTACGTGGATGGAGAGTCCAAAGTGGAATTTACGGACCAAAACGACGAAGGCGTGATTGACGAAGACGGTGTATTAAACTTTTTTCATGACGACCTCATCGTCAAAGAAGAAGCCAGTGCTGGGGCCGTAGCCCTTATCAAAATCTTCGATTACGTAGTGGAACCTACCGAGGTAAAAAAAAGCTACCTCAAATTGAACGAATCTGTACTCAAAAAGCCGACCGTTCCGTCGGTAGCTACCTCACCTCCACTCGCCAACCCTCCGCCCGAAGCGAAAACGCCCGCTAAAGCCGCTGATCTACCCCCAAAAGAGCCCTCATTGGTGCTGAGTGGGCAAGTTCAGAACGAAACGACCCGAAAACCAGTCAAACAACCCACGGTGTTGGTACTGGATAAAAATAATACCGAAAAACAGCGACTCCAAGGGACCGATGACGGATTGTTTAAAATCGCGTTTGAAGTAGGTCAGGATGTGTATTTTATGGTAGAAGCCGATGGTTTTTTCCCCACGAGCATTCATTATACGGCCAAAGAATTAACCGAAAAATCAAAAAACGGCACTATTTTTACCCTAAAACCCGTTACAATCAGTGAAAGTATTGTGTTGAAAAACATTCGCTTCGTGCAGGGAAAGCCTGAGCTGCTTCCCGAATCGGAAGAAGATTTGAATCGTTTATGGCTGTTTATGCGCGATAATCCCGCCGCCGAAATCGAATTGCACGGGCATACCGACAATTTGGGCGACTTTGACCTCAACCTGGCCCTGTCGAGACAGCGCGTGGAATCCGTCAAAGCATTTTTGGTTTCGAAGGGAATTGCCAGTCAACGCATCAGCGGGCGCGGATTTGGTTCAACGCGTCCCATTGCCAATAACAATCGTGAAGAAACCCGTCCGCTGAATCGACGGGTAGAATTTGTCATTAAAAAATTGAAATGAAAAACTCACTCTTTCTGTCCGCATTACTCGTTCTGTTTTTTTCATCTTGCAAAAGAGAAGAAAAGCCCGTAGACCCTGAATCTGACAATTTTGCCGAGACGCCAACCTCCAAAACCGTTCAGCCCGCCGACGACCTCGACGAAGCTTCTGGACTGGCCGACAGTTTTAAGCAACCAGGTTTCTTATGGTCACACGAAGACGCCGCCTCACCCGATGAGCTATTTTTATTAAACCGAGAAGGGCAGATTGCGGGTAAAATAAAAACCCCATTTACCAATTTTGATTGGGAAGACATTGCCATCGGCCCAGGCCCACAAGCCAACGAAACCTACCTGTATTTGGGCGACATCGGCGACAATGCCATCAATCTTGACATAAAACGCATTTATCGTTTTCCCGAACCCGCTAGCCTTACCTCCACCATCACCAACTACGACCGCATTCAGTTCCGCTATCCAGATGGCTCCCGCGATGCCGAAACATTGCTGCTCGACCCCCTCACCCGCGACCTATTTATCGTTTCTAAATGGGAAGGCCAAGCACATTTGTATCGTCTTGCCTACCCTCAATCGACGAGCGAAGTCATCATGGCCGAAAAAGTAGGCAACTTGACCGTAGGAGGCGATTTGACGGGAGGCAGTATTTCTACCAATGGCAAAGAGATTATTGTGAGAGGATACACCGCAATTTATTACTGGAAACGCAAAGTTGAAGAAAAAGTAGGCGATGTATTGCTCCGTAATCCTACCAAAAGTCTGCCCTATATTTTTGAGCCTCAGGGCGAGGCCGTGTGTTTTGACAAAGACGGCAAGGGCTATTTTACCCTCAGCGAACGCCGCAACGTACCCAGCGTTAATCTTTATTTTTACGCCAGAAAGTAGGGGCATGGCTCGTCTCCACCCTACTTTATAGCCACCCTTTCACCAATTCTTCCCATTCTTTTTCCAGCGCATACGCGGGCATTTCGGCGCGGGCACGGCGGTACCAATAGCCAGCGTTCCACTGGTCGCCCTCTTTGCGGTGTAGATACGCATGCAAACGATCGTAATCACGGGTACCTTCCCTCGACTGCGCGATGTCGTGCGCTTTTTCCCAGTTCCCTTTGGCATCGTACCAAAGCGCCTGCACTACTGGCGTGCAGTCTTTGGGAGGTTGTGAATCCTTCAGACTCGATTGAAACGTTATAAAATCCATCGTAAAAATTAGAGAAGTTCACTCTTAAAAAAAAGGTTCGAACTGATTTTACTCATCTTTTTTAAAAAATGGCATTAGTACTTTTGCCATACATTACCGATAACACAATCTTTAAACTATGTACATTCTTGTATTTTTCGTAGCCCACTGGTATTTATCTCTCTTGATGCAGACCTTCTTTTTGCACCGCTACGCCGCCCACAAAATGTTTACGATGAGCCCTTTTTGGGAGAAGTTTTTTTACACCCTCACTTTCATATTTCAAGGTTCTTCGTTTTTAAGTCCTTACGCTTACGGCGTAATGCACCGCCTCCACCACGCCTATGCCGACACGGATGAAGACCCGCATTCACCAAGTTTTTCGTCAAGTTTGGTTGATATGATGTGGAAAACCAAGAATTACTACAACAATATACTGCACCGCGAAGATAGCATTGCTGCCAAATTCAAAAAAGATGTTCCGCACTGGGCATTTATGGAACGATTAGGTGATTATTGGGTTATCCGTATTGGTTGGGGTGTATTGTACACCTTGTTTTATATACAATTTGCCACGGCCTGGTGGATGTTTTTGTTGTTGCCAATTCACTTTTTGATGGGGCCTGTTCACGGGGTAATTATCAACTGGTATGCCCACAAATACGGTTATACCAATTTTAAAGTAAACGATACTGCTCGAAACCTCCTTCCTTTTGACTTTTTGATGATGGGCGAATCGTACCACAACAACCACCACAAACTCGGAGGTCGCGCCAATTTTGGCGTAAAATGGCACGAATTTGACCCTACTTACCCGTTCATTTTGTTCCTCAACGCCACGGGAATTATCAAGCTAAAACGGAACAATGACTTAAACTATATGCCTAGCTAGGCGCAGGTGTTGGTTATTGGTTGATTGATTAACGGTTATTCGTCACTACTACAGAGCACCGTTAACCAATCAACAATCCCCTACTTATAAATAGCTTTCTTCGAAGATAGCAGCGTGTTGGTCAGGAGGCCACAAATGGTCATTAAGCCTACGCCACCTGGTACGGGCGTAATATAGCCAGATTTGGGAGCTACTTCGTCAAACTTCACGTCGCCTTTGATAGCAAATCCGCTTTTTTTGGATGCATCTGGCACGCGGGTAATGCCCACGTCGATTACCACGGCTCCTTCTTTGACGTAGTCGGCGGTGATGAATTCGGGGCGTCCCAAGGCTGCAATCAAAATATCAGCACTTTGACAAACTTCTTTCAGATTGTGCGTACGGCTGTGGCAAATCGTGACGGTACAGTTGCCCGGATAGGCATTGCGCTGCATCAAAATACTCATGGGCAAGCCCACGATTTGGCTGCGCCCCACTACCACACAGTGTTTACCGGCCGTTTCTATTTTGTAACGTTCGAGCATTTCCAAAATTCCATAAGGAGTCGCTGAAATGTAGGCGGGCAAGCCCTTACACATCCGACCCACGTTGATAGGATGGAAACCATCCACGTCTTTTTCGGGCGCAACCGCTTCCATGATTGTATTTTCTGAAATATGCGCCGGAAGTGGCAACTGTACGATGAATCCATCGACATCTTCGTCAAAATTCAAATCCTGAATGTGCGAAAGCAACTCCGCTTCTGAGGTAGTATCGGGCAAGCTGATGAGGGTTGATTTAAAACCAATCTCCTCACAACTTTTGATTTTTGAGGCTACATAAGTTTCGCTTGCGCCGTTATTGCCCACCAAAATAGCCGCCAAATGCGGGGTTTTTCCGCCGTTGGCTTTGATTTTATCTACTTCTACTTTGATTTCTGCTTTTACCTCAGCAGAAAGTTTTTTACCGTCTAATAGTTGCATTGGAAGATATATTGAAGACGCAGAAGAGTTCTGCTTACTTTATTAAATAACAAAATGAGGATTTTCGATAATACCAAACACATTGCCGAATGGGTCTTTGACCGTCGCAACTTTAATTCCGCCACCTACTTCCTGAATCTCTTCATCCGCAGTTGCTCCCGTTCCGAGTAGGTATTCCCAAGCCAGTTCAATATTTTCCACACCCCAATAGGTAGTTGTTTGAGAGGCATTGGGGTCAAGTCCCAGTTCATACCCACCGATGTTGAACCCAACGTAAAAAGATTCATCAAAATAAGGCTGCACACCCGTTGTCTGAATGTACCATTGTTTGGTCGCCGCTAAATCAGCGGCGGGGTAAATGACGGTTCTTAATCCGAGTAGTTTCATAAATACTCTTTCAATAATTTCTCTCTTAACATCGTCATACCCACGGTGGCTTTTTCCTGAATAAACGTCACGTATTTCGTGCTACCCGACATTTCGGGGGTTTTGGGATCTATCACAAAAATCGGCACCCGAGGAGGTACATAATATACTAATCCTGCCGCAGGATATACTACTAATGAAGTACCGACCACAATAAAAATATCAGCTTGCTCGGCCAGTTCAACGGCGGGAACCATCATCGGAACCTCTTCCCTAAACCACACAATATTGGGCCGAAGTTGACTACCCAGTTCGCAGGTATCGCCTAATTTCAGCTCCCAGCCTTTCACATCGTACACCAAAGAGGGGTCTTTGGTACTGCGCGACTTGTACAATTCGCCGTGTAAATGAAGTACGTTGTTTGAGCCTGCTTTTTCGTGAAGATTATCGACGTTTTGGGTAATGATTTGAACGTCAAAGTATTTTTCCAGTTCCGCCAAAATAAGATGCGCGGCATTTGGCTCAGCCTCCAACCCCTGTTTACGACGTTCATTGTAGAAATCCAACACCAATTGCGGATTGCGACGCCAGCCTTCTGGGGTGGCTACATCTTCAATGCTGTGCCCCTCCCACAGTCCGTCTGAATCACGAAATGTTTTAATACCGCTTTCGGCGCTGATTCCCGCGCCCGACAGGACGACTAGCTTTTTTTTGTTCGGCATAAGTTTCCTCTACAAAACGTTGTAAAAATGGAGTTACCTGCGCATAAAATGCGGCAGGATTGTCTAACCAAGGGAAATGATGCGCCCGGTCAATCAAACTGATTGTGACATTAGGAACTGATTTTTTCCAGAAATTCACCAATCCATTGAGGTCATAGCGCTGTCTTGATACAACCACCAGCACAGGTACGTTCCTTTGTCGTAATGCAGTAATACAATCAAAAGGGTTAGGAACAAATTTAGTACTTACTCGGCTTTTAATCCCTACGTTACGTACTTTTTCGTATAAAAAATCGGCGGCAATGGGTTCATGTAGCGTATCATGCACGTAAGTAGCTGCCTGAAATGCCATAATTGCTCTGGCCCTCGCTAAAGAATCTGTGGGCATTATTTGCGTTTGGAGTTGGTGTTGCAACCCTTCAAAACGCCGATTGATGACCTCCTGCGATAACATACGTGAAAAACCGTACTCTTCGTAATTATCAAAATAGCCATAGGCCGAAAGTGGCTTCGATTCAGACATGGCCGTGGGGTTGATAAGCACCAATTGCGCCAAGTGGTTTCCTGCCTGCGAAGCATAAGCACAGGCAATTTTGGCTCCGAAGCCATGCGCAATCACCGACCATTTGGGAATCCTCAACACCATGCGAAGGGCTTCAATATCAGCAACCGCTTTCGTAAAGTTAATCGTTGAATCATTGATAACGGGAAAACGGCTTTTGCCCGTAGCACGCGGGTCGTAATAAACCACCCGGTTTGTTTCCGACAATTTTTTAATCAAGTCTTTTAGGTAGGTCGATGAATTGCCCACATCGCCTACGACCAGTACGTGGCTCCCACTCCCGACGATTTTGAAATATAAATTGGCGCCACTGTTACAGATTGCCCAACCTTCGGTTTGGGCTTTTACTAGAAATGGCACCAAAAATAAGGCAATAAAAAGAAATACATTTTTTCTCATTCAGTCGGGATATTTCTTGAGAGAGGATTTCAGGATTGACCGCATTCTAGGCTTGTCAATCCTGAAATCCTCTCTGATGTCTACTGATTCAACTCACTGATTTTCTGATAAATCATCACTTGATTGGAGGCAACTTTGGCAAATCCCCGTACATCATCGCCCGTCCAAGCGTTGTTCATCTCTCCATAACTTCCAAACACTGGCGACATCAAATCGTAACTTGATTCAATTCCTTCCACATAAAAACGATAAGGTGCTAGCGTAAGGTGTACTTTGCCCGTTACGTGCTGTTGGGTATCGGCTAAGAATGTCTCAATATTACGCATGACAGGCTCCATGAACTGACCTTTGTGCAGCAAACTGCCGTACCAGTTGGCCAATTGTTCTTTCCAATACAATTGTTGCTCGCTCAAGACGTGTTTTTCGAGCGTGTGGTGGGCTTTAATAATAACTAAAGGTGCGGCTGCTTCAAAGCCTACGCGTCCTTTGATACCGATGATGGTATCTCCCACGTGAATATCACGCCCGATGCCGAACGGTGCCGCGATCTCGGCCAATTTTTGGATGGCTTCCACGGGCGAATAAGCCGTATCGTTGATTCCGACCAATTCTCCTTTTTCAAATTGCAGGATCACGCGTTCCGCTTCAGTTTTGCTCACTTGCGTCGGAAAAGCGCTTTCGGGCAAGTATTTATCCGAAGTCAGGGTTTCTTTACCGCCAACCGACGTTCCCCAAAGGCCTTTATTGATAGAATAGGCCGCTTTGTGCCATTCTTGATCCACTCCTTTTGATTTCAAATAGTCAATTTCGGCCTCACGCGACAACCTTAAATCCCGAATGGGGGTAATGATTTCGGCTTCTGGCATAATGATACGGAATGCCATATCAAATCGCACTTGGTCATTTCCAGCACCCGTACTTCCGTGCGCAATGGCCTGAGCACCAATTTCTTTGGCGTACTCAGCGGCCGCAATGGCTTGAAAAATGCGCTCCGCACTCACCGAAAGCGGATAGGTATTGTTTTTGAGAATATTGCCAAACACTAGGTATTTAATACATTGCTGATAATAATCCTGCGTTTTGGAAATAGTCGCGTGTTTTTTGACTCCCAATGAATACGCACGGGCTTCAATCGCTTTCAGTTCTTCGTCCGAAAAACCGCCCGTATCCACCAATACGGAGTAAATTTCGTAGCCTTTGTCTTCCGACAAATATTTGACGCAAAAAGAGGTATCCAAACCTCCGCTAAACGCTAAAACAACTTTTTTACTTTCAGACATGGACTTCTTTAATGTTATTTTGTTAGCGGCCCCCATTAAGCAGGATTTTTTGTAGAAATCACGCCGTCAGAGCAACCATTACTTTTGACAAATTGGTAGGTTACACTTACTATTTTAGCGCAAAGTTAGGAGAATAACGACAAGGTTACTAAAAAAAAAGGTCCTAACTGGCAGTTTAAATTACCAATTAGGACCGTATGGACTTTACAGGGAATCTAGTGTACCAACTCCAATTCGTTCTGACGTTTACGAGCTTTGGCTTCACGTATTTCACGACGCAGCAGAATCCGTTGTTTGATACGCATCCAGCGCTCGTACAATTTAGATTCTTTCAGAAAATCCCACGGGGCTTTCTTTTCCGTTTTTGGCACCTGCAACGGATCATACATCATCCCCGTACAAAGGCAGTTTTTACGGTTGGTCCGCGTGAGTACGTCATAATTTACGCAACTTGAACAACCCTTCCAAAAGGCGTCGTCGGCTGGCAATTCACTGAACGTAACGGGCTCATATCCCAAATCAGAGTTAATCTTCATCACGGCCAAGCTGGTCGTAATTCCAATGATTTTGGCCTCTGGGTATTTGGTCCGAGATAGTTCGAAAGCCTTTCTTTTGATGGCTTTCGCGATACCACTTTTGCGGTAATCAGGGTGAACAATCAATCCAGAGTTGGCCACAAACTTACCATGCTCCCAGGTTTCGATATAACAAAAACCAACCCATTCCCCCAGCAACGTTGTTGCGATGATGGCTTTACCTTCGGCCATTTTTTCCTGAATATACACAGGTGAACGCTTGGCGATTCCGGTTCCGCGTTGCTTGGCACTTTCTTCCATCTCTTTACAGATGGTTTCGGCAAGATGGAAGTGTTTGTCTTCGGCTGTTTCTACGATGTACTCGTTGGATATTATTTCGATGTTTGACATTGTCATTTATTGGAATTGAATCCTCTGCGGAGACAACAAATCCGCTTTGGTGTTGAAAAAAGAGAAACGATTTTTGGAAATCTGGCGAGAGCGTTCGCCACGTAGGCAAACAGTATTAATGTGTCCTTTCGGACCTACAAAAAAATGGCGTAGTATGCGCGCAGCGAGTATGTGAGAGAGTGTGTGCCACTTTTGTATTTGGTTTTTGAAAAAAACGTGACAAATATCGGTTAAATTGTATTCTAAATCCAATAAATAAACGATTTATTTTTTTCATTAGTTCATACAAATATGGAATGCCTGGTATACAACCTATTACACTTTTTCGGCGGCCAAACAATTCATTAAACAAACCGTTCTTAAAAAAAATAGTTTTCCGTTGTACGCGTCCAATAGTACCATTTCGACTTTCAGCGTTATATGTGCACCAGCTACATCATTAGTTTTGGGTGCTTTTGTACTTTAGTAGTAAAATTATAACAAACATAAGTGACCTCATGGAAAATCCATTTTGGAAAAAAACAATGTATATGGGCAGTAGTTCGCTATTGCTAGCCGCATTGCTAAGTAGTACCGTTTCTGCCCAATCTCCTGCCGTTCCCGAAGAAAATCGTTTTACGAAAACCATTTTATTAGAAAAACTAGACGAGCCTACCGAGCTGGTTGTACTAGACGACCACCGCGTATTGTTTACTGAGCGCAAAGGGAAAGTAAAGCTTTATAATCCTAAAAAACCCAATACTTATAAAGTTGTAGGCAATATCCCCGTTTATATCAAACAGGAATACGGGCTGATGGGTATCAACGTTGACCCCGATTTCAAACAAAACAAGTGGGTTTATTTATACTATTCTCCCGTCTCTTCAGAAGCCGACACCTCGCAGCGGCTGGTGCGTATGAAATACGATACCGAACGCGATACTTTGTTGCTGAGTACCGAGCAAGTGCTGCTTCGCGTACCTGTCAAACGCAATGATTGCTGCCATACTGGAGGCTCCATTGCCTGGGACAAGCAGGGCAATTTGTACCTCTCTACGGGCGACGACATCAACCCTTTTGGCAATGATGGCTACGGTGCACTCGACGGACGCCCCGGAAGAGCCAATTGGGACGGTCGCTCCACTTCTTCTAACACCAATGATTTACGGGGTAAAATCCTCCGCATAAAACCACGCGCCGAAGGTGGATATGACATCCCCTCAGGGAATCTTTTTCCTACAGGCACCGAAAAAGCTCGCCCCGAAATATACATCATGGGTAATCGCAACCCCTACCGTATTTCAATAGACCAGCGTACTGGTTTTCTGTACTGGGGAGAAGTAGGTCCAGATGCAGGCAACGACAGTGAGACGCGTGGGTCTCGCGGGTATGATGAAGTCAATCAGGCCCGTAAAGCAGGTTACTTTGGGTATCCGCTGTTTGTAGCCGACAATAGAGCTTACAATCGATACGACTTAGGCACCAAAATATCAGGCGAAAGATTTGACCCCGCAAAACCCATCAACGACTCCCCGCACAACACGGGTTTGATTGAATTGCCTCCTGCCCAAAAAGCCTTTATTTATTATCCGTACGCAGAGTCACCCGAATTTGGCCCCATCGTGGGCAAAGGCGGTCGCAACGCCATGGCTGGGCCGGTCTACTATTATGATGACTATCCAGAAAATGACGTAAAATTCCCCCGCCATTATGACGGAAAACTGTTTGCCTACGAATGGATTCGCGATTGGATTCACCCCGTTACAATGACCAAAGAAGGTGATTTTGTAAGCATGGAGACCTTCATGCCAAACACTAAGTTTAGCCACCCGATTGACATGCAGTTTGCCGTTGACGGTTCGTTGTACGTCATGGAATACGGAAACACTTGGTTTGCTCAGAATGATGACTCGCGTTTGTCAAGAATTACGTACAACGCAGGAAACCGTAAGCCAGTGGCCGCCGCAACTGTCAACAAGAAAGCGGGTGCCGCGCCCATGAAAGCCGTTTTCTCTTCTAAAGGAACGGTCGATTATGATGGGGATGCACTCACCTATGAATGGAGTTTCGGTAAAGGTCTTCCCAAGAGTACCTTGCCAAACCCAACTTTTACTTATACAAAACCTGGAACCTATACCGCAACGCTGAAAGTAACCGACGTAAAAGGAAATGTTTCGTCGAGCAATGTAGAAGTAAAAGTGGGCAACGAGCCGCCAAAAGTGGAAGTAGCTGTGGCAGGAAATAAATCTTTTTATTGGGAAAACAAACCCGTCAGCTACGAAGTAAAAGTAGCCGATAAAGAAGATGGCAGCTTGGCAAATAAGAAAATCAGCCCCGAGGATGTCATCGTAACGATTGATTATCTGGAAGGATTTGACAAGACCATTTTGGCCCAAGGCCACCAAGCCAATTTGGGATTTGCCACGGGAAAACGCCTCATGGAGCTTTCTGATTGTATGGCTTGTCACAGCATTGACAAAAAATCCATTGGCCCATCGTACCGCGAGGTAGCCAAAAAATACCAAAGAGAACGCGACGTGGTAAGTATGCTTGCCGACAAAATCATCAACGGTGGTGGCGGTGTGTGGGGTGAGCAAGCCATGAGTGCCCACCCTCAAATTAAGAAAGATGACGCCAAAGAGATAGTGCGTTACATTATGTCGTTGGCCAACGAAAAAGGGCCCGATAAAAAAGCCGTCAAGGGAGAATACATAACGGCAGCCAAGCAAAAAGAAGGTTCTTATATTTTTACCGCTAGCTATACTGACAAAGGAAACGCTAACTTAGGCCCACAAACTTCTACCACCACGGTAGCCCTGCGCCCTGCCAAAGTGAAAGCGGTGCAAAATGACGAAGTTAAGGATGCTACCAATGTAGAACTACCAACCAAAAGCGAGGTACTGGCTCCCGTCAAAAATGGCAGCTACGCCGTATACAAAGACATTGATTTGACCGACATCAGTACGCTTTCATTCATGGTCTATGCCGAACCAAGCCGTACAGTAGGCGGCAAAATCGAAGTGCGGCTGGATAGCCCAACGGGTGCTTTGATTGGTGAAGTAGAAGTACCCGACAATAAGGTAGGGGTATTAAATGCGGCTATTCGTCGGCCCGATGAAAAGCTTCATAACGTTTATCTTGTGTTTACCACCACCCAATCCGTTCCCGAAAACAAAGGATTGTTTGGTTTGGAGTGGATTCAATTTAACCCCAACGGGGTCGCAAATACGGGCAAGTAACAGTATTGCTCTCTTCATGCTATAAAAACGAAACAGCCGTTGCAGAACGGCTGTTTCGTTTTTAGTACTTTCAAATCCTAGTTATTGATATTTATCAGAAGGCTTTTGCTGTTTTTTTACCAATATTGTCAAAAAACTATTCGTTATGCCTACTACTCAACAAAGCGTCCGGTATCTTCAAATCGTCTTTTTTGTAGCTATATTCATGTACTTTACGCAATCCATTACCATACCTATGACTTTTGGTTTATTGATTGCCATCGTCATGGCACCTTTTTGTCAGAAGTTAGAAAGATGGAAATGGCCCCGCAGTTTAGCCATCACTGCTTGCTTAGCCATTGTCTTCTTGATTGTATCCGCATTGGTGACATTATTGGTTTGGCAATTGGACGAGTTTCAAAAAGAAGTGCCCAAAATCACTACCAAATTCAAGGAAAATTGGCCTCAAATACAAGATTGGCTTAGATTTCGTTTTCATCTCACCGAAAAAATGTTGGACAATTGGTTGATTAAAACTGGCTCAGAAGCTGGCTCAAAAATTGGAGCTATTTTAGTAGGAACGTTTAACATCACGGCCAATCTGCTTTTCAACGCCTTCATTATTCCTTTGTTTACGGCGTTGTTTCTGTACTATCGGGGTTTAATCATGAAATTTTTTTACGAGCTTTTTGGCGAATCAAATCAACAACTTGTCTATTCAGTTGCGCATCAAACGGTCCAAACTTATCATAATTACATCAAGGGGCTGCTGTTGGTCTATCTATCAGTCGGTGTTTTAAACTCCATCGGGCTAGCCATCATCGGGATTGAGTACGCCATTCTGTTTGGGTTCATCACCTCCATTTTGACCATCATTCCTTACGTGGGCATCATGGTTGGAGCGCTGTTACCTATTTCAATTGCTTGGATTTCTTACGATTCTCTTTGGTATCCTTTGGCGGTGGTAGCGGTGTTTGGGGTGGTGCAATACTTGGAAGCCAATGTCATTTTTCCGATGGTGGTTGGTAGTCAACTGAAAGTGAATACGCTCGCATCCATCGTGGCGTTGTTTATCGGCGGGGTAATATGGGGAGTGTCTGGCATGGTTTTGTTCTTACCATTTGCAGCCATCCTAAAAGTTATTGCCGACCACGTTCCTTCATGGAAACCAATCAGTACTCTTTTAGGACCTGCCGAAAACTAAATTGGCGCAATGGAAAGACACGTTTTAGACAACTTATTCGTTTTATTATCTTGGGTCATTTGGTTAACACCTTCGGCAAGTATCCGCATTTAACTCACTGTACAACTAACAAAAATCTTTATGACGAAAAATCTGTTCGCTTTTTGCCTTTTTTTAAGCTTGGCGGCGAATGCCCAAACAGCTCAAATCCTGCTCAAACTGCCCCAAAACAATGATTTTATTATCTCTTTAACGGCAGAAAAAGTCCGTTATCTTGATGCGCCTTCCATCGGTCTTACCGATGTAGAATTTCTAAACATCGGTGTATTTGATGACAGTACAAAACAATGGGCAAAGACCGAATTTGAGCTGAAAGAACCGCAGGTTGTTCGATTGAATATCGTCAACAAACGCACGGCGAATGCCTATAAAAGCCAAGAAGGTGTAAATTATTTGCTGTTCATCAGTCCAAATGATAACCTGACAATCGGCATCTCTCCCAACAAAACACTGACTTTTACAGGGACCAATGCACATTACCAAGAGTACCTGAGAGACTATTTCCGGGAGAATATGTATGATTATTTGCCCCAATTTGGGTATAATCCTTCCCAAATTGATAATTTCCACATTCTTACCAAAGTAGACAGCCTGCAACGTACACGTCAACAACGGTTGCAAACTTTGAAGGGCCAACAACCCATCGACGAAGCATTTGAAACATACGTGACAGCCATTACAAATACGGAACCATATCTGCTTAAACTCGTAGTTTCCGACAAAAAAATCCGCGAGAGTCAGGGTGTGCAGCTAAAGCCCAATCAACGAAAAGAAATTCAGGAGTTGGCACTCCAGAATTTTAAAATTATGCCTGATGCGGCCCTACTAAGTGAGGTCTATCGCAACGAACTACGCAATTTTATTCAGGTACCCGTCATTCAAAAATATCCGACCGACTCCGCCAAGCGATATGTGCTCTCACCTGAGGCTGTACAAATGGCATATCAACTGAGCAATGAAGAACTCCAGAGTTATCCAAAACAAAAAGAATATTTGTTGACCCATTGGCTCAATTATTCTACCACATTTCGGAGTAATATGAGCACGGCCCGTGCATTGTTGGCCAAGTACGAACAAGCATATCCTGAGTCGGCTCTGGTGCCTTATTTTAAGCGTACAATAGAATCAAAAGAGAAGATGGAGGTAGCCTCGCAAGCACCCGAGTTTATGCTTAAAGACCGCGATGGCAACACGGTAGCTTTGTCAAGTCTGCGGGGCAAGCCTGTTTGTATTGCTTTCTGCTATAATCTAAAACAGCACGAAAATGATTTTAAACCTTTGGAAGAAAAATACCGTGGCCGTTTGAATTTTGTTTACCTCAACGTAACCCCAGCAACGACGTATGAAATGTGGCAGCCAACCACCGAAAAGCGCCCCGGAGTATTGCATTTATGGGCCTCTGATGATGACGCACAAATGCTCAAAGAGTCCTATGCTTCTACGATGCGCTATCCTTTTGTACTGATTGACGCGCAAGGAAAGATAGTGGAGCGATGGATTCCACAAGAGTTCCCCGACAACAAACCGTTGCAAGCCGAACTCAGGGATTTAATCAGAAAATAATGGAATGCAAAAGGAGTTAAGGGGTCACTTTAACTCCTTTTATTTTATCACTTGGGCGGATGCCAACCAATCGTAGGTATTGAGCGGCATCGGCAACGCTTCGGGCGTGAGCTGAAGATACATAAGGTGTAAATGAGTACCAGAACGGCGTTTGGCAGCATTGAGGCCTGTTCTTCCTACCTCCGCAATTTTTTGCCCTGCCGTCACCTGATCACCTACCTGAACCGTTACGCGGCTGTGGTGTGCGTAATAAAACAAGCCATCCAAACACGGATCATAAATCCATACAAAATTACCTCCCCGATACGTGCTTTCGGGACTCCAGTTAGATTCGGTAGCCACTACAATACCCGGGCGCATCGCCAGTACATCAATGGGCTGCTCGGTTTGGTCATCCAAGTTATCCTGATTGCGGTCATAAACAAATATATCATGGGCTGGATGGCTTCCCTGTACCGCATGGTCAAATAGATTAAATCCAAACGGGCGGTATCCTGAGCCATTTCCACCGATTTGCTCAGCATCGTATGATTTTATTGGAAAAACAAAACGAATGGAATCACTACAAGTTTGTTGACGATAGCCGTCGGTTACTTCACGGAGTTCGCTGAAAATCAGCCGAAAGCGTAATTGGGCAGAATCTGGCTCAATGGTTTGCTCACGAATCTGGGCATTAAGCTGTAAAAACGCCTGCCCCAAAGTCAATAGTTGGGCCCCAGGAGCATCTGCGGCCATCAAAAATAATGGTGAAATTAAGGATAAACAAACAGTTAAAAACTTGTACATAGAATAGGTTTATTTCTTTCCCAGAAACTCTTTCATCATTAGCCACTCCCGTCCAGGAGCTTCTGCCTGAAAAGTTTCGAGGCAACCGCGATCTTGGAGAGTGATGTAGCAAGTTCGCCCTTTTTTGCCTCCAAAGCAAATATTTGAAACACTTTTGCCCTTGGTAGTAATCGTTTTTATGACTTTTCCTTCGGGCGACACTACCGCTACTTCGCCCTTTCCATGCCTTGTGATGTACAGATTGCCTTTGGCATCACAGCGCATTCCGTCCATCCCACCATCGCTAAATTTATGCAGTAGTCGCTTATTGGAAAGCGAGCCATCGGCCGCCAAATCAAAGGCCCAAACATTCCGTTGGACACTTTCATTGACGTACAGTGTCTTTTCATCGGGACTTACATCAATCCCGTTGGTTGTTCCCATATCGGGCGCCACGATTCGAGCCTTACCCTCTGGCGATACGTGCCAAACCTGTCCTGTTCCTTCTTTCCAGTTGGGATCTGAACAAAAAATATGCCCTTTTTTGGTGATGGCCAAATCATTTGGTTGGTTCATTTTGGGCTCATTGCAATGAACGCTCACTTGCTTGTTTGTTACATCTACTTTCAAGACATTATGCCCCGTAAAATCAGCCACGTAAAAGGTTGTAGCGTTGCCAAACCGAATCCCATTTCCTGTACTTCCTTTTGGCAAAGTGAGAAAAATAGACGCTTTATTACGTTTAGGAATCTTGGCAATGGTACCGTCCATGATATAGTTAACGGCATACACCGAGCCGTCTGCATCGACGGATGGGCCTTCACAGTTTTGGGTAAACTCGTGCTCTGCCGTATAGTCAGAAGTTTGGGCTTGCACCGCAAACGACGAAAAATATAAGGCCGCAATAAAAAAGGGTATGCGAGGGTAATGATGCAATTTCATGAAAGTAAAAGGTCTATGTCTAGTAATAATGGTAAAACAATATTGTTTTTTGGGGTTCAGTGCCCCATTTTGGGCTTTTAACCGTTCACATTTACTGTTTTACATTTTTCTGTTTCTTGGAATGTAAAGATTAAGATTTCATTGAAAATAAAAAAACTTTCCAAGTTTTGAAAACCTGAAAAGTTTTGATGAAAAGTATAAAATGCGTCTAGCGTAGACGTACTCTTAATTATTCACCTTCAATAATTCTTCGAGCTTTTTCTCCAATGCGGCCCCGCGCAGGTTTTTATCAATTACTTTTCCGTCCTTGTCCAGAAGGAAGGTGGCAGGAATGGCGTTGACGCCGTAAGTTTGGGCCGCAATTGACTGCCAATATTTTAAGTCTGAAACGTGGCTTGGCCAAATCAATCCATCTTTTTCAATGGCTTTCAACCAAGCCGCTTTATCACGGTCGAGCGACACGCTGAAGATTTCAAATCCTTTGTCTTTAAATCGATTATAAACCCGAACCACATTGGGATTTTCTTGACGGCACGGGCCGCACCAAGAGGCCCAGAAATCAATCAACACAATCTTTCCCTTCAATGAAGAAAGGCTTACTGGTTTATCTTGAGTGCTGTTGAGCGTAATTTCGGGAGCGGCATCTCCAATCTGAATTCCACGCATGCGTTTGGCATTTCCTACAAAAACCTGTGCCTGCTTCATGGTTGGGCGTTCCACCTCAAAACGTTTGGCCAGCGCATCAATGGTCGCAAAATCAACTTCTGGATTCAGAAAATTAGTAGCAAACAACGCAACCAACGACGTTCCCATTTCAGGAATCATGCTTTTAACTTTTCCCGTAAACCCTTGACTTGCGGCTTCAAAATCCTGCTGAATCTTCGCTATTTTTTTACTGTCTTTCTTTTGTTCGGCCTGAGCATATTCTTCCTGCCACTTCTGAGACTTTTCGTTCATCTCTTTATACATGCCAATCAATTGCTGGTAATAATCATTGTTCTTTGAACCACTTATTTTTGAGGCTCCTTTTTCAGTACCATCCGCCGCAATCTCAATGGTTTCGCCCCCTTCTATCAGCACAATAACCCGTTGCGCGTTGGCAAGGTTGAGTTGGTACACGGTGCCTTCGTCTAGTTCTTTTCGTTTAAACGTAAAGCGTTTATCAGGCCCTACTTTTGCCGAGTCTATTCTCACAAGTGGCTGGGTGCCCGCAATTTCAAGGTAAACCTTGTCATTGGGTTGAAGATTTTTGGCCGTCCCCGAAATGGTGAAGTCTTTTGCCGTCGTTTGGGCAAAAAGGGTAACGCTTGTAAAAAAAGCGGCAGCGGTCAGTATATTTTTCATTAGAATGCGAATGTTTGCCAATTTTAAACGAAAAAACGGGCTGTTTGTTGCGTGATTGACAAAGGTACAAAAAACAAAAATGCTGCCAGTTATTTTGACTGACAGCATTTTTGGATTATTTATTGGTGTTAATTTAATACCGATTGATTTCTAACTTTGACAATCCACCATTGTACGATACTTTGATTTTTTTGGCAGCCGAATTATAATTGGATGTACGATAAAGTCCATCGCTTATTTTTTCGAAATTATCCAACTCTTTAGAATTAAAGGCCCCGTCTACAGTAAATTCACAGCCAATCGATTCTGGAATATTGATTTCGATGGAGGCAACCCCAGCGTCAATTTTTACTTCGGCATTATTTTCAATTTTTTCGCCTAATTTCAAATCAACCTCTGCCGCTCCCGCGCCGATTTTCACTTTTTTAACTTTGTATTCCGACAAATCAAACTCGGCTTTTCCAGCTCCTAAACCTAGGTCAAATGACCAAACAGGCTTGTCACTAAGTCGCATTTCGACGTGATTGTCCATGTTATCAAAATCCTTGATCCGAACACGCTTCGTGCTGTCTTTACTCTCCATTTCAAAATTAACCGAGCTAATTTTCGTGCTTTCGTTTCGTTTGGTTGTCAGCACATAGTTACCAAATTTAGTTTCAGCGTCGGCTTCCACCAATTGCGACGTTGTGCCTTCTATTTTAAATTCACCAGCACCTGCCCCAAAATTAAGGGTTGCTTCGGTAGTACCCTCGGCCAGCGGTTCGGAGAAATGCGTTTCCCCATCCTTTGAATACGTTTGGGACCGCTTGTCATACTCGTCATCCTCATTATTGTTATCATCGTCATCATCAAAATCGTGGAGATTAAACTCAATTCCGTCATCGTTCCAGTGACGAAGTTTTTTGTTCGCTCCGTTGATAATTGCCGATGGAATGGCAATCGCAATCAGAATGGCCGTCAAAATTCCCGACCAACTTTGTTTGAGTAAAAGGCTGAAACCTGCCAATACCAACAATACGGGCCAGAAGCGTAAGGTCATTCCCCAATCAATGTGAAACCAACCGAGGGTTTTGGCCAAGAGTATCAGTCCAACAGCCAGTAAAAAAGTACCCCAAAACAGGGCATTTGAAGATTGTTTCATGGCTCTATGGCTTAAGATATTTTTTTAAGTTTGTCTTTAAAAATCAGGAGTGCTCCACCCGCAATAAACAGTACTGGCCAAAAAAATCGCTCGAAATCAAACCAATCGAAAAGTTCACGCATAAGCAGTAGCCCGCCGATAAGTACAAGGAGCGCGCCCCAAAAAGTGCTTTGATAGTTCATGGCAAAAGGAAGTTTGAGTTGAAAAGTTTGTAGGTTATTAGATAATGATTTTCAAGCCTGCTCGCAGGATTTTGCCGACAGGCTTGAAAATCTATACTTTGGGCTCTTCCGAACCATCAGGCATTTCTGATTCTTTGGACGTTGTTGTCGTCTTTGGAGGCTGCCAATCATTGATAGGAGCTGAATCAGTCCATGAAGGAGTGGCACGCTCTGTATCGGCGGTAAAAGTGGTTGCTGATTTATGAGATGTTGTTCTCAAAATCAAGAAAAGACCTAAACCAATGAGTAATGCTGCTGGTACAAATCGCTCCAAATCAATCCAATAGAAAAGGCGGTCAAAAAGCATAAATCCACCGATAATAAGCAGACCATAGCCAATGATTTCGGCTCCTTTGCCAAAGTCTTTTTTAGGCTGCGGATTATTCAAATAAACGTTTTCTGGGTCTGTAACGGTCACTGTAGGCTCGCCAGTAGGCAACGCCGCCCACAGAATAATATAGATTAAAATGATGGGAAATCCTTTGGTAAAAAACATCAATACGACAAAAATAACCCGCATTATGGCTTTATCTATACCAAAATAATCGGCGAGGCCAGCGGCTACCCCACCAAGGACTCCTTCACTCGGAATACGACGCAATTGTTTGCTGTTCATGGCTTTGCAATGTTAAGATGTTGGATTTTAGGCGATGAGCACTGCTTTATTTTCGTTTTAACGTCAATTGGTCAATGCTCTTTATCTTTTCTTTGTTTTATTATTGAATCAAAGGTACTATGCAATGCAAGGTAATAAAATATATTTTACGACCAACGGTTAAAGAACAAAATGAATGGAAAATTTTGGTGATGAAGTTATAAGCCTAAGAGCTTTTTCTCAAAATAAATAACGTCTTCTTCAGGATTAAAGTTGTAAGGATGGATTTCGGTAAATCCATAACGAAGATATAATTTAACGGCAGGCGCTAAACGTCGAAGGCTGTCTAGTTTTATGGACGTATAACCAAGCTTACGTGCGGTATCAAGCGCAACCTCCATGAGCTGCTCACCCAAATGGAGCCCACGAAAGGCGGGTTGGATAAACATACGCTTGAGTTCACACGTATGTTTATCCAATTGCCTCAACGCCGTACAACCTACAAATTGCTCATTGGCCTGTACAAGCCATAACTCCCCCGTTGGAGGGCCGTACATGGTGGATAGTATTTGCAGTTCATCATCAAATTTCTGAAACTTTAAGTCAATTCCTAACCCTAACGCGTACTCTTTGAATAGTGTAACGGCAGTAGCGTAGTGTTCGGAGGTTCGAGCAACGATAACTTGCATAGTATAATCACATTATCAAAATGCCTATTTGGAATTTATGACATCAGATAATTTTTAAAATCTTCAAAGCGGGTACTCATCGGAGTAGCCACTTTCGTTTTACTTAACAATTCTGACAAACGCGCAGGAATTTCGACATCAGCGGTCCCGAGCGCCTCTTCCACAACATTGAGAAACTTGGCGTAATGGGCCGTTGATAAAAATATCCCTGTTAGGTCTTTTTTAGTTAAATTCATGTATTCCTTCAATCCTAAATAAGCAACCGCCGTATGAGGACACATCAAATAGCCCTCACGCTCGTACACATCACGCATGGCCACTTTGGTTTGTTCATCATTAAACCAAAATCCTGAAACAACTTCTTTGACCTGCTCCCATTCATCACCAAAAAAACGGGTCAAACGAACAAAATTGCTCGGGTTTCCTACATCCATGGCATTTGAAACTGTTTCCACAGACGGAACTGGATTGTACACACCGCTTTCTAAATAATTAGGGACTACATTATTACGGTTAGTTGTCGCTACAAAATGTTCTACTGGAAGCCCCATTCTATATGCTAAAATACCCGCACTCAAATTCCCTAAATTTCCACTAGGTACCGAAAATACAACAGGAAGCCCTAAATGCTTTACTTGGGCATAAGCTCTGAAATAGTAAAAAGATTGGGGAATTAAACGAGATATATTTATTGAGTTGGCAGAAGCAAGGTTGTATTTTTGGGTTAATTCCGCATCTAAAAAAGCCTGTTTAACCAAAGCTTGACAATCATCAAATGTGCCATCAACTTCAAGCGCCGTGACATTTCCGCCCAGTGTTGTCAATTGCTTTTCTTGAATATCACTTACTTTCCCGCTTGGATACAATATTGTAACGCTTATGCCAGGTACGTTATGAAATCCCTGCGCCACGGCCCCACCTGTATCGCCAGATGTAGCCACTAAAATCCGTATTTCTTTTTGAGAACGCACTAGAAAATAAGACATCAAGGATGCCATAAAACGAGCACCAAAATCCTTGAAAGCCATGGAAGGACCATGGAAAAGCTCAAGACAATGAATATTACGCTCAATGGGAACAACAGGAGCGTCAAAATCAAACGCCCGATCTACAATCATTCGAATATCCGCTTCTGAAATATCATCATTTAGTAAAGTTTTTGAAACCTCGAACGCAATTTCATTAAACGATAAATGCTCAATACCTTCTAGAAACTGGGTCGTAACCTTCGGAATATATTCAGGCATATATAATCCATTATCAGTTGGAAGGCTCCGAAATACCGCTTCTTCAAGGTTTGCTTTAAGCTGTAGGTTCTTGGTGCTATATAATATCATCAGTTGAATTACGCGCTAAATGTCAAATTTTATAAATTTCAAAATCCAAAATTACACCTCCTATTCCCCCCATGCAAGACTTTCTGAAATTTTAGAAACTCTGCGTTTAAGGGCATAAAAAAAGCGTCCACTAGTTGAATAGTGAACGCTTTTAATGTCGGGATGGCAAGATTCGAACTTGCGACCTCCTGGTCCCAAACCAGGCGCGATGACCGGACTACGCTACATCCCGAATAAGAATGCCTCCGATTTGACGGAGGCATATCTTTCATTGTTAATATTGTGGCGGCTACCTACTTTTCCAAGTTTTATCTCAGTATCATCGGCGGAGCGGGGCTTAACTTCTCTGTTCGGAATGGGAAGAGGTGAACACCCGCCCTGTAACCACCATCAAGGTCGTTATCGGCGTTTGCAGAATTGGGATGAGGTGAAGCGATTCGTCGCACCGTCCCGCACTGTAACCACCATCAAGGTCGTTATCGGCGTTTGCAGAATTGGGATGAGGTGAAGCGATTCGTCGCACCGTCCCCCACTGTAACCACCATCAAGGTCGTTATTGGCGTTTGCAGAATTGGGATGAGCTCAGTAATTCCTCGCAACCTCCCGCACTGTTAACTCCTAGACTATCTATTATCTCATAGTCCCTAAATTATTGACATTGGAATGGAAGTAATTAAGTTAAGCACTTTACTTAGAAGCTATTGGGCAATTAGTACTGCTCAGCTTTGATGTCACCACCTTTACACTTGCAGCCTATCAACGTCATAGTCTATAACGTCCCTTATGTGGAAATCTCATCTTCAGGCCGGTTTCGCACTTAGATGCTTTCAGCGCTTATCCGTTGCCCACGTAGCTACTCGGCCGTGCTACTGGCGTAACAAC